>NZ_CEVYAT010000005.1:0-30502 GCF_982402205.1 Parolsenella sp.
CCCGCCAATGAGCAGCGTCCCGTCGAGGTCGGTCGCCACGAGCCTGATGTTTCCCTCGAGTCCTGTAGCCATGCATTCTCCCTCGTAAAGCTTAAAATCCGCGGCGCATTATATCCTGCGCGCGGCCAGATGCCAGCGAGAGCAGCCCCATCGGCCCCTCGCTGGTATCATTCTCTTCGGAATTCACACCCGTTCGCGGGTATCGGGCGGCACCGCCGCCCGTCACAAAAGGGAGAAGACATGGACCGCACCAAGATCGTCGAGCTGTACCGCACCGCCGAGCAGCTCGGCGGCACCACCGTCACCGTCGCCGGCTGGACCAAGTCCGTCCGCGACATGAAGAACTTTGGCTTCGTCACGCTCAACGACGGTAGCTGCTTCAAGGACCTGCAGGTTGTCATGAACCGCGAGACGCTCGCCAACTACGACGAGATCTCGCATCTGTCGGGCTACAACGCACTCATCTGCACCGGCACGCTCAAGCTCACGCCCGAGGCCCAGCAGCCCTTCGAGCTCACCGCCCAAACCATCACCGTCGAGGGCACCTGCGCGGCCGACTATCCGCTGCAGAAGAAGCGCGCCACGGTCGAGTTCCTGCGCACCCAACAGCACCTGCGCCCGCGCACCAACCTGTTCCGCGCCGTCTTCCGCATCCGCTCCGTCGCCGCGGCGGCCATCCACAGCTTCTTCCAGGAGCGCGACTTCGTCTACGTCAACACCCCGCTCATCACCACGAGCGACTGCGAGGGCGCTGGCGAGATGTTCCGCGTCACCACGCTCGACCCCAAGAACCCGCCGCTCGTGAGCGCCGAGACCGCCGCCAAGAGCGGCGGCGCGCTCACCGAGGGCGACGTCGACTGGAGCCAGGACTTCTTTGGCAAGCACGCGAGCCTCACGGTGTCGGGCCAGCTCAACGCCGAGAACTTCGCCATGGCCTTTGGCGACGTCTACACCTTTGGCCCCACCTTCCGCGCCGAGAACTCCAACACCACGCGCCACGCCGCCGAGTTTTGGATGATCGAGCCCGAGATGGCCTTTGCCGACCTTAACGACTACATGGATAACGCCGAGGCCATGCTCAAGTACGTCCTTAAGGACGTCATGGCAACCTGCCCCGACGAGCTCAATATGCTCAACAAGTTTGTGGACAAGGGTCTGCTCGAGCGCCTGGACCATGTCGCCAACTCCGACTTCGCCCGCGTCACCTATACCGAGGCCGTCGAAATCCTGGAGCAGGCCGTCGCCGCCGGTCACAAGTTTGACTATCCCGTGAGCTGGGGCATCGACCTGCAGACCGAGCACGAGCGCTTCCTGACCGAGGAGCACTTTAAGCGCCCGACCTTCGTGACCGACTACCCGGCCGAGATCAAGGCGTTCTACATGCGCATGAACGAGGACGGCAAGACCGTCGCCGCCGCCGACTGCCTGGTTCCCGGTATCGGCGAGATTATCGGCGGCTCCCAGCGCGAGGAGCGCCTGGATCTGCTCGAGGCCCGCATCAAGGACCTGGGCATGAATCCCGAGCAGTACAAGTACTACCTTGACCTGCGCCGCTACGGTTCCTGCAAGCACGCCGGCTACGGTCTGGGCTTCGAGCGCTTGGTCATGTATCTGACCGGCGTGGGCAACATCCGCGACGTCCTGCCGCACCCGCGCACCGTGGGCAACGCCGACTTCTAGGCCACCACGCGCCGCAAGCCGCATAGCGCACGCCTGCGCCCGTCTCGCACACGCGAGGCGGGCGCTTTCTTTGGCCGAGAAGAGCTCGCGCTCGCCCGCCTGGCACGCACGCTCGCCGCGCGGGCGTTGTATGTCCCTTCCTTCTCGCTAAAATTTAATATATCAAGTGAGAACAACGGCGCCGGCACCTGCGCGCTGGCGCATCCGTCGAGAGGGGCAGCATGGTTCGCACGCTCGCATTTGGCACCACCCCAGACGGCACGCCCGTCCGCGCCTACGAGCTCGCATGCGCGGGCGTCACGGCCCGCGTCAGCGACTTTGGCGCAACGCTTCTGGGGCTCACCGCGCCCGACCGCGCGGGCAGGGTCGCAGACGTCGTCCTGGGCTTTGGCAGCCTCGACGGCTACCTCGACAACCCCGCCTGCTTTGGCGCCACCATCGGCCCCGTGGCAAACCGCACGGACGCGGGCGAGGTGCCCCTGGGAGGCAACACCTACCAGTTGCCCCAAAACGACGGCCCCGAGCAGCGCAACAACCTGCACACGAGCCTCACCGCGGGCCTACACAAGCGCGTCTGGGCCGCCCGCATGGACAACGAGGCCAACGCCGTGACCTTCTCGACCGCACTCGAAGACGGCGAGCTGGGCCTTCCGGGCGCGCGCACCTTCACGGCCACCTACGCCCTCGTGCCCGCGCAAGAGGGCGGCGCCGCGCTCACCGTGCGCTACCGGTGCGAGACGGACGCGCCCACCTACGTGAACATGACCAACCACACGTACTGGAACCTCGCGGGGCACGCGAGCGGCAGCGCGCGCGGCCAGCTCATCCAGGTAAACGCCAGCCGCTACCTGCCGCTTCGCGAGGACTCGGTCTCCGCCGGCGAGGTGCGCGAGGTAGCAGGCACGCCGTTCGACTTCCGCGTGCCCAAGCCGCTCGGCCAAGACATCGACGCAGATGACCCGCAGCTCGCGATAGCCCACGGCTACGACCACTGCCTGTGCGTCGACGGCTACGAGCCCAACGGCAGGCCGCGACCCACCCTCCACGCCGAGGACCCCGCGAGCGGCCGCACCCTCGACGTCGCCATCACCACGCCCGGGGCGCACCTCTACGCCGGCAACTGGCTGGGCGACGACCACGCCAAGGACGGCGCCTCCTACCGCGGCCAGAGCGGCTTTGCCTTCGAGCCCGAGTTCTGGCCCGACGCCATCCACCACCCCGCGTGGGAGCAACCCACCTGCGAGCCCGGCCACCCCTACGAGCAGACCATCGTCTACCGCATCTCGGCCAGCTAACGAGGGGCGGCGCGGCACAGCGGCCACAGCCACTTGCGATCGCCAGCGACCACACGCGGCAACGCCACGCCCCGCAATGAACACCAGCTCACGGCCGCAAGCGGCCAAAGCGCAAGAAAGGACCAGCCATGTCCAACGTCATCGTGCCCACAACCCTCGCCCCCCTCGAGCAGCTCTTCTCGGCAGCCTTTGGGCCAAGCGACGCGCCCGCCGTCGCCGCCTACGCACCCGGCCGCTCAGAGATCGCCGGCAACCACACCGACCACGAGGGCGGCCGCGTCATCGCCTGCGCGCTCGACGTCGCCGCGCACGCCGTCGCCCGCCCGCGCACCGACACGCTCGTGCGCGTGGCCTCTGAGGGCTACCCCGCCTTCGAGCTCGACCTCGTGAGCACCGACGCGCGCGAGGACGAGCGCGGCACCACCGCAAGTCTCGTGCGCGGCATGGCCCACGAGATCGCAGCCGCGACCGGCATCAGTCCGCGCGGCTTTGACCTCGCGATGTGCTGCGACATCCCCTCGGGCGGCGGCCTGTCGAGCTCGGCGGCCGTCGAGGCGCTGCTCGGGCGCACCATGGAGGCGCTCTGGGGCGCTCAGGCAGCCGAGCCCGTGGCCCTCGCCCAGATGTGCCAGCGCACCGAGAACGCCTACTACGGCAAGCCCTGCGGCCTCATGGACCAGGCCGCCGTCTGCCTGGGCGGCCTCGCCCTCATGGACTTCGCGAACGCCCACGAGCCCGACACCAAGAAGCTCGACCTCGACTTCGAGGACTTTGGCTACGCGCTCGTCCTCGTAAAGGTGGGCGCAGACCACGCCGCCTCGACCGCCGACTACGCCGCCATCCCCGGCGAGATGCAGGCCATCGCGGCCCGGCTGGGCCACGAGCGCCTCTGCGAGGTGAGCCGCGCGGACTTCGACGCGGCGCTGCCCGCCCTTCGCCGGGAGTTTGGCGACCGCGCCGTCCTTCGCTGCATCCACTACTGGCACGAGGACGAGCTGGTCGAGAGACGCTGGCGAGCCCTCAACATCGGCGACGTCGCGGCGTTCCTCGAGCTCACGCGCGAGAGCGGCGCCAGCTCGGCGATGTACCTGCAAAACGTCGCGGCCGATCTTGGCCACGAGCAGCCCGCGATGTTTGCCCTAGGCGCGGCCGAGCACCTGCTCGAGGGCGACGGCGCGGTGCGCATCCACGGCGGCGGCTTTGGCGGCACCATCCAGGCCTTCGTGCCGCTCGAGCAGCTCGACGCCTTCTGTGCCCAGATGGACGCCTGGCTGGGCGAGAGGTCGTGCCGTCGCTACGTCGTGAGCGGCGAGGGGGCGAGCGCGGCATGGCTGTAGGCAACGAACAGGTGCTGGCCGCCACCGCCCAGGAGCTCGTCGAGTACGCCACGCGCCACCACCTCATCGAGGCGGCCGACCGCGTCTGGGCCTACAACGCCGTCCTCGCCGCCGTGGGCGCCGAGGGTCCGGCCGCGCCCAGGCCCTGGACCCAGCCCGCGGACGAGGACCAGCCGGCCGAGCAGGACGCAGGCGGGCTTACGCTCGACGACCTGCTCAACACGCTCGTGCACCACGCCCTGATGAACGGCGTCATCGAGCACTCGCCCAGCGCCTGCGACGCCCTCGCCTGCCAGGTCATGGGCACCCTCATGCCCCGCCCCAGCGAGGTCGCGCGCCAGTTCCACGCCCTCGAAAGCGCCCGTGGCCCCAAGGCCGCGACGGACTGGTTCTACGCCCTGTGTTGCGCCAACGGCTACGTGAGGCAGTCGGCCATCGCGCGCAACATCAAGTGGATGACCCCCACCACCTGGGGAGACCTCGAGATCACGATCAACCTCTCCAAGCCCGAGAAGGACCCGCGTGCCATCGCCCGTGCCGGCGCCGCCCCGCAAGACGGCGAGAGGTACCCCGCCTGCCAGCTCTGCATCGAGAACGAGGGCTATGCCGGCCGCGGCGACGACTCGCCGCGCGGCGCCCACCCGGCGCGCCAGAACCTGCGCATCGTGCCGCTCGAGCTGGGCGGAGAGCGCTGGGGCCTGCAGTACAGCCCCTATGCCTACTTTGGCGAGCACTGCATCGCCATGAGCGCGTCCCACCGCCCCATGCACATCGACCGCGCCACCGTCTCGAACCTGCTCGAGCTTGTCGACCTGCTCCCCCACTACTTCTTTGGCTCCAACGCGGACCTGCCCATCGTGGGCGGCTCGATCCTTTCGCACGACCACTTCCAGGGAGGCGCCCACGAGTTCGCGATGATGCGGGCCGCGACCGCCTGGACGTTTGCCATGGATGCCTTCCCCGACGTCTCGGCCGAGGTGCTGCACTGGCCGCTCAGCGTCATTCGCCTGCGCACCCGCAGCCGCGAGCAGGCGCTCGACGCGGCCGTCCACGTCATCGACCTCTGGCGCGGCTGGAGCAGCGAGGCCGCGGGCGTCATCGCGGCCGGCACGGACGGCACGCCCCACAACACCGTAACGCCCGTCGTGCGCAGGGTGGGCGAGGCCGGCCAGCCCGGGGGCGCCATCTACGAGGTCTACCTCGCCCTTCGCTGCAACGTCACGAGCGAGGAGCACCCGCTGGGGGTCTTTCACCCCCATGCGCAGTACCACCACATCAAGCGCGAGAACATCGGCCTCATCGAGGTCATGGGCCTCGCGATCCTGCCGCCTCGCCTCTCGCGCGAGCTTGCCGAGGTGAGCCGCCTGCTCGAGGCGGGCCAGCTCGACGCCCTGGATGCCAACCCCCTCACGGCCTCCCACGCCGCATGGGCGCGCGAGGTCGCCGCACGCCGCGGGGCAGACGTCGCCGCGGGCAAGGCCGACGCCGTGCTGCAAGACGAGGTGGGCCAGGTCTTCTCGCACGTGCTTGAGGACGCCGGCGTCTTCAAGTGGAACGAGGCGGGCGAGCAGGCCTTCCATGCCTTTACCAACAGCCTGTAACGCAAAGCGGCCCCGCAAGCATTCGCGCTTGCGGGGCCGTCCATTTCGTTTTTACGCGTCCAACGCGACTACCCGTGCCCTCCAGGGGAGCCAGTCTGTCGCGCTGGGCACGCGGGACACCCACGCAGGCGCGCAGGAAGCCGTCTAGGCCAGGATGTCGTCCAGGATCGAGACGAGCTCGTCGACGTCGGCCTTCGTGCACACCAGCGGCGGCAGGAAGCGCAGCGTCGTGGGACCGGTGGCGTTGATAATCGCGCCGCGCTCGAGCGCGCGGGCCACGAGGTCGTGCGCGTCGGGCAGACCCTCGGCCAGCTCGGCGCCAAGCATGAGGCCGGCACCGCGCACCTCGGCCACGCCAGGCAGCTCGGCGAGCTTGTCGGCCAGGTAGGCGCCCACCTCGCACACGTGCGGCAGGTAGCCCTCGCCCGGCTTGCCCTCGGGAGCTGTGCCAGTCGTGAGCTCGCCCAGCACGGCGTCGGCCGCGGCGCAGACAAGCGGGCCGCCACCAAAGGTGGAGCCGTGGTCGCCGGGGTGGAAGGTCTCGGAGATCTCGGCCTTGGCGACGCAGGCGCCCATCGGCAGGCCGCCGGCGATGGCCTTGGCCAGCGTGAAGACGTCGGGCGTCACGCCGTAGCCCTGGAAGGCAAGCGCGTGACCCGTGCGGAACAGGCCCGTCTGGACCTCGTCGCACATCATGAGAGCACCGTTCTCGCTCGTGAGGCGGCGCACCTCCTCCATGAACTCCTGCGTCATGGGATGCACGCCGCTCTCGCCCTGGATAGGCTCGAGGAGCACGGCGCAGATGTTGGAGCCGCGTTGGGCAAACACCTCGCGCAGGGCCTCGACGTCGTTGGCGTCGATAGCGATGAAGCCGCCGGGCAGCGGCTGGAACGGGTCCTGGGCCCAACCCTGCATCGTGGCCGCGATCGTCTCCATCGTGCGGCCGTGAAAGCTCTTGTTGAGGCAGATGATGTCAAAGCCGCCGTTGCCGCCGCGCTTGGCCCACAGGCGGGCGAGCTTGATGGCGCACTCGTTGGCCTCGGCACCCGAGTTGCCAAAGAAGGCGCGCCACTGCTGAGGCGCGTCGGGGCTCGCGGCGGCCGGGTCGCCGTCGCCGGCGTTGGCGAGCTGCGAGAGACGCCTCGCCACCTCGCCGCGGTGCTCGATGTGGAAGTAGTTCGAGATGTGCAGCAGCCTGGAGGCCTGCTCGGTCACGGCCGCCTCGAGCACGGGGTGGGCGTAGCCCAGGCAGCTCACGGCGATGCCGCCAAGGAAGTCGAGGTACTCGCGGCCCTCGGAGTCGACGGCGCGCATGCCGTGGCCACCCACGAACTCGACGGGGTAGCGGCCAAACGTGTGCATCACGTAGGCGTCGTCTAGCTTCTTAGCCTCTTCCAGGGACATGTGTGGTCCTTTCGTCTTGCGCGCGGGCGCTGCCCACACGCGGCATCTACCTGCTAGTTGTTCACGGCCAGACGGCTCGCGAGCGTGCCCAGCGGGTGGGCGTCGTACTCGAGGGCTTCCTCGGAGGAGTGCATCGTAGTGCCAATGCCCTTGTCGGTGAGCAGCTCGATGAGCAGGGAGTGCGGGGTCTTGCCGTTGATGACGTGGCTGCGGAAGACGCCGGCGTGCAGCGCGTAGCAGCAGCTCTCGAGCTTGGGAATCATGCCCTTGTCAACGGTGCCGCTCGCGAGCATCTCCTCCATCTCGCGCAGGCTCATGTTGGAGATGAGCGAGTTCTTGTCGGAGAAGTCCATGTAGACGCCGTCGACGTCGGTCAGGTAGACGATCTTCTGGGCGCCGATTGCGGCGGCGACGTAGCCGGCGGCGACGTCGGCGTTGATGTTGTAGTAGCCGCCGTCCTCGCCCACGCCCACCGTGGCCACCACGGGGATGTACTCGCTCTTGATGAGGGTCTCGAGGTAGGTGGTGTCGACGTGCTCGATCTTGCCCACGCGGCCGAGGTCGGGGTTGAGCGTCGAGCACAGGATGGTGCCCGCGTCTGCGCCCGAGACGCCCACGGCAAGGTTGCCGTGACGGTTGATCGAGGCCACGAGGTCCTGGTTGACCTCGCCCACGAGCACCTGGCGCACCACGTCCATGGCGGCGGGCGTCGTGACGCGCTGGCCGTCCTTGAACTCGACGGGGAAGTTGAGGGCGTCGAAGGCGCGGTTGATGGCCTTGCCGCCTCCGTGGACGATCACGACGTTCACGCCCAGGATCTTGAGCAGCACGATGTCGCTCATGACGTCGGCGCGCAGCTTCTCGTCGACCATGGCCGCGCCACCGTACTTGATGACGACGGTCTTGCCCGTGATGTTCTTGATCCACGGCAGCGCCTCGAACAGCACCTGGCCGGTGCGCTCGTCGGTGTCCTTCGCGCGCTTGCTCGTGTCGATTGCGTACTTCATGCGTCCCTCCTTGCGGGAGCTGGGTTCTTGGCGGCCGCGCAGGCGGCCCGGGCGGGATGCGCCCTACGTGCGGTAGTCTCCGTTGATCGTGACGTACTCGTGCGTGAGGTCGCAGGTCCAGACGGTCGTCTCGCAGGTGCCGGCGCCCAGGTCTGCCCAGATGGTGATCTCGGGCTCCTCGAAGCGGCGTAGGGCCTCGTCCTCGTCGAAGGCAACCGTGAGGCCGTCGCGGCACACGGGCATGCCCATGATGTCGATGTCGACGTCGCGCTGGTCAAAGGCAACGCCGCACTTGCCCAGGGCCATCGCGATGCGACCCCAGTTGCAGTCGTGGCCGTAGATGGCGGTCTTGACCAGCGGAGAGTTGGCGATGGCACGCGCAGCGGTGTCGGCGTCCTCGTCGGTCGCGGCGCCGGCCACGGTCACGGTCACGAGCTTGCTCGCGCCCTCGCCATCGGCCGCGATCTCGCGGGCGAGGTGCTGGCACACGGCGTTCACGGCGACGGCGAACTCGTCGGCCTCGGGGGTACCGGCCTCGATGGAGCAGCCGTCCAGAGCGGCCTTGCCCGTGGCGATGGCGATACAGGTGTCGTTGGTCGAGGTGTCGGAGTCGACCGTCACCTTGTTGAAGGTCTTCTTGATAACGCTCACCAGGACCTCGTGGAGCAGCTCGGGCTCGACGAGCGCGTCGGTCGAGATGATCGAGATCATCGTGGCCATGTTGGGCATGATCATGCCCGAGCCCTTGCACATGCCGCCCATGGTGATGGTCTGGCCCGCAAGGGCGCCCGTGGCCTCGTAGGAAACCGCGTACTCCTTGGGGTGGGTGTCGGTGGTCATGATGGCGTGCGCGGCGTCGTGGCCGCCAGCCAGGCGGGCCTCGTCGTCCTCGTCCTCGCTCGCAGCGACAGCCGCGGCAATCTTCTCGTGCAGGGCCGGCACGCCGGTCTTGAAGGGCGAAAGGTCAAGCAGCTGGCCAATGACGCCCGTAGAGACAACAAGCACCTGCTCGGGCGCGCAGCCCACCTCCCTGGCGACGAGCTCGCAGGTGGCCTCGGCGCACTCCAGGCCCTCCTCGCCCGTGGCGGCGTTGGCGTTGCCCGAGTTGATGCAGACGGCACGCACGGCGGCGCAGCCGTCCTCGCCCAGATGGCCGCGCGAGACGGTCACGGGAGCGGCGCAGAACTTGTTGGTGGTGAAAGCGCCCGCGGCGACGGCGCCCTCGTCGACCTCGACCAGGGCCAGGTCGAGGCGGTTGGGGTCGGCGCGGAAGCCGGCGTGGATGCCGCCCGCGTAGATGCCCGCGGGGCTCGCAACGCCTCCGTCCTCGATGACCCTGAGGCTAGGCATGGGAGTCTCTTGCATGGTGCTCCTCCGGTAGCTAAGACGAACAGAACGAATGAGCGCGAGCTAGACGGCCATGCCGATGTTCGACAGGCCGGCCTTCTCGTCGAGGCCAAAGACGATATTGGCGCACTGCACGCCCTGGCCGGCGGCACCCTTGCACAGGTTGTCGATGGCGCCGGTGCAGATGAGCGCATTGGTGCGGGCGTTGATGGCCAGGCCCACCTGGGCCACGTTGGTGCCCACGACGCTCGCGGTACGCGGCTGGGTGCCAGCCGGCAGCACCTGGACAAAGGGGTGGCCATCGTAGAGCGCGTGGTAGCAGGCCAGCATGTCGTCAAGGCTCATGCCGGCGGCCTCGTCGGTGAGCTGCAGGTAGACGGTCGAGAGCAGGCCGCGCTTCTGCGGCACGAGGTGTGGGGTAAAGACGACCTCGCCGGGCTTGCCCAAGATCTGCTCGATCTCGGGCGTGTGGCGGTGCTTACCCACGTTGTAGGCCATGACGTCCTCGTCGGCGTTGCAGAAGTGGGTCTTGGCGTTGCAGCCCTTGCCCGCGCCCGTGACGCCGCTCTTGGCATCGACGATGACGAGGCCGTGGGTCCAGCCGGCACGCACGGCCGGGGCGCTCGCAAGCGAGGTGGCTGTGGGATAGCAGCCGGCGCAGGCGACGAGGGCGGGCTTGCCGGCCTCGTGCAGCTCGTGGGCGCGCGCGAGGTCGTCGCCAAAGAGCTCGGGCAGGCCAAAGGCGCGCGTGGAGAGCAACTCGGGCGAGGTGTGCCTGGCGTTGTACCACTGCTCGTAGACGTCCTTGTCGGCCAGACGGTAGTCTGCCGAGAGGTCAACGACCGTGATGCCCGCCTCGAGCAGCGACGGCACCTGGGCAAGCGCGGCCGTGTGGGGCACGGCCAGGAAGACCAGTTCGCACGCGCGCACCGCGGGGTCGTCATGCGTGGTGAACACGAGGTCGGTTGCGCCAGCGAAGGCGGGGTACTCGGCGGCGAGCGGCGTGCCCGCGTCGGCGTTCGACGTGATGACCGACAGCTCGAACTCGGGGTGGCCCAGCAGTAGCCTCACGAGCTCGGCTCCCGCGTACCCCGCCGCTCCCACAACTCCAACCTTGTACGACATGCAGCGCTCCTCACTATCGAAACCCGGCCACGTGGCCGAGCGCTCAGGCGTCCCTTGCGCCCGCTCGGGACGCAATGCTTTTCGATTATAGCCATTGTGGAGGAGCGCGGCCGTATCGATTTGCGCGAATCTGTATATCGATATCATATTCATGCAATATTTTGCATATTAATACGACCGGTGCCTATGAAAAAGCCGCCCGGAGGCGGCCCTTCCTAGCGATTTGCCTTGAGCGTGGCAAAGAGCCTGGTGTTGTGGCGCTTCACGAACGAGATGAAGCGGCCCTCGGCAAGCGCCATGCGCGCGTCGCGGCGCCTCACGGGGATGAGCATGAGGCCCATCATCTTCGAGTGCGGCTGGGCGATGGAGACGGCCAGCTGGGCGCGCTCGCTGCTGATCATCGCGTCGATCTGCTCGAGCTTCTCGGCCTCAGAGAGGGTGCAGCTGGGGTTGCACACGTTCTCGATGCAGCCCACCAGGCGCTCGACGTAGCGGCGCTGCACCATCTCGGTGCTCGCCGGGTCGCCGGCGAGCCCCCAGTGCTCGTAGAGGTCGAGCATCCAGCCGTGCTCCTCCTCGCGCTTCTCGTACATGTTCGAGCGCCAGCGGGCGGTCTCGCTCTCGGCGCGCAGGCGAATGAAGTGGTAGTAGGCGCGCTCGGTCACGGCCACGCGCTCGATGTCGCGGATGACGTCGAGCACGAAGGGGAAGTCGTCCCAGAACGTGGGCTTGAAGCGCGCGTGGATGTGCTCGAGGTACGAGCGGCGGAAGAGCTTGTTCCACGGCGTGTAGAGCAGATTCGTGTCGAAGAGGCGCCAGGCGCAAGCGCGGAACTCTTCTTTGGAGCCAAAGGTGCACGAGGGCTGGCTCTTGAGCTCGGAGGTGTGCTGGTCGCCGCTGCCGTAGTAGGTCTCAATGTAGAAGCCCGCGATCACGAGATCGAGGTCGTCCGCCTCGGCGATCTTAACGAGGTCGGCGAGCATCGTGGGCTCCACCCAGTCGTCGCCGTCGACGAAGTGCACGAACTCGCCGCGGGCGCGGCCGAGCGCGGTGTTGCGCGCAGCGGCGGCCCCCTGGTTCTTGGTGTGGATGACGTCGATACGAATGTCGCGCTCGGCCATGCGGTCGGCGACCTCGCCGGTGCGGTCGGTGGAGCCATCGTCGACGATGAGCAGCTCGAAGTTGCGCATCGTCTGGTTTTGGAGGCTCTCGATGGCTCGCCCAATGAAGCGGTCCACGTTATAGGCCGGGATGATGACCGAAACCTTGGGGACCCTCTTCTCGCTGTGTGCCATCAAGTCTTCTTTCACGCGTGGTTCGTGGGCGCTTCTGCCCACACGGAAGACTACCATCGACGCACTTCCAGCCACATCCCCTTGGGGTATGTCCAGTTAATCTGCGCATTTGTTGCGCAAGGCGCACACATCAAAGATTAGGCGATGACACCCACGGTTCTCGCCAGCGCGGCGGCGTCGAGCTGGCCGTCTTCGGTGGCGCCCACGCTCGCCACGTCCGAGGCGGAGAGCCCCAGCGAGACGGCGCGCTTGGCGATGTCGAGCAGGCCCGTGGCGTCGAGGTCGCTCGAGACGATGCCGCCCAGAAGCTCGGTGGCATGGCTTGCGAGCGCCGAGCTGCCGCCCGCGGCCGTCTGCAGAAAGGCGTCCCAGCCCGCCTGCGTCATCGTCACCGCGTGGTCCATGGGCACGGCGCAGGTAGAGGCGATGCCGCCCGCAAGGCCTCCGAGCCCCTGCGAGGCATAGACCTCATGCAACGAGGCGATGCCGGAGTCGAGCGCAAGCTGCGCCTCGGGAGCAAGCGACGTGAGCTTGGCCGCCCCCTGGGTGGAGTCGATCGAGGCCACGTAGAGGCCCGAGAGGTCTGTCGAGGAGGAGTCGGGCACGATCACGAACAGGACCGTCTCGACCTCGTCGCCCGTGACCGTGGCGCCCGCGGCGTCTGCTAGGGCCTGCGCGCCGCCCTCCTGCACCGTCGCGGACGCAAGCGCGTCGCTCACCTCATGGCTTCCCAGCGCGCTCGACGAGTTGGCGAGCCTCCATAGCGTCGAGACAAGCAGGGCAAGAGCCACGGCAACGACGAGCAGCACCACCGCTGCGACCTTGTTGCGATTGGGGTTGTCCTTGGGAACGTCGGGCCTCTCGTACATGATGGCTCCCCTCGCACGGCGCCCCTACTCCCAGGGCGTGAGCAAATTCTGGGGATAGTCTACCCCCACGAAGGTGAGTCCCTTCGCCGGAGCGCAGGGGCCCGCCGCCTTGCGGTCACACGCGGCCAGGGCTTCAGCCACCCAGGGGGCGTCGCGATGACCGCGGCCCACCTCGACGAGCGTGCCCGTGATGGTGCGCACCATCGAATGAAGAAACGCATTGCCCACGACGTCGATACACACGACGCTCTCGCCGCACTCGACCTCGCGCGTAACGTCGACGCGCGAAACATATCGATGCGTGGGCTTGCCCTCGGCGCTCGTGGCCTTGCAGAAGCTCTTGAAGTCATGCTCCCCCACCAGCGCCTGAGCCGCCTCGTACATGGCCACCTCGTCAAGGGTGCTCTTGAGCCACCACGCGTGGTCCCAGGCAAGCACGGGGCGGGCGGGCCCGTCTACGATGCGGTACCGGTAGCTCCTCGAAGTTGCGTCAAAGCGTGCCGAGAAGCCCGCGGGAGCCTGATAGAGGGCCTGGGGGGCGATGTCGTCGGGCAGCAGGGCGCCCAGCCCGTGCATGAGCCTGCGGTCGGGCAGCGCGAGCTCCTCGACCGTGACGGGGACGCTCACGTACTGGGCGATGGCATGGACGCCCGCGTCGGTGCGGCCCGCGCAGGTAAGGTCCACCTCGCGCCGGAGCAGGGTCTCGAGCGCGCGCGTGACCTCGCCCGCCACCGTGCGCCGGGTGGGCTGTGCGGCAAAGCCCGCGAAGCCCGCTCCGCGATAGCCAAGCTTGAGCACAAGCGTGCCGTCGAGCGTGCCCTCCTCGAGAGCGCGCTCCTCGAGCGAGGGGCGGTGAGGCGGCTGGACGATCGCGGGGTCGAACATGGTTGCTCCAAACATCAGGTCTGCGGAATGCCTTCCGTAGACTCGGCAAGACGCATGCTTCTTGGCCGAGGCTGGCTCGGTCGCACGGGTGCGACGGGTAGACAGCCCGCAGCCCGCCAGCGTACCCAAAGACCAACCATTCCAGTCCACGTGGCGGAGCAAGAAGCAGGGCTCAATGCAAAAGAGGGTCCGAACGCAGCGTCCGGACCCTCCTACAGTACCTTACGAGTTGCCTCGTTGCGAGAGTCTCGCCTACTCGGCGGTCTCCTCGGTGGACTGCTCCTCGGCGGGAGCCTCCTCCACCTTGGTCACCTTGGTGGCCTCGGCCTTGGGGGCCTTGGCAGCAACCGGCTCGGTGATGATCTCGATGATGGCGACCTCGGCGTTGTCACCCTTGCGGGGGCCGAGCTTCATGATGCGGGTGTAGCCGCCGTTGCGGTCGGCCCACATGCCCTGAGCAGCCTTCTCGAAGACCTCGCGGACGAGCTCCTTGTCACCGAGCTTGGCGATGGCGAGACGACGAGCGTGAAGGTCGCCGCGCTTGGCCCAGGTGATGATGCGGTCCACGTCGGTGCGGATGGCCTTCGCACGCGGCAGGGTCGTCTTGATGCGGTCGTTGGCGAACAGCGCCTGACAAAGGCTCTTCTTCATAGCCTTGGTGTGGGCGGCGTCGGTGCCAAGCTTCATCCCGCTCTTCTTGTAGTGCCTCATAGTCAGTTACTCCTATGCGATGTAGCGGCGCTTAAGCCTTGAAGCTCAGGCCCATCGACTCAAGCTTGTCCTTGACTTCCTCGATGGACTTGACGCCGAAGTTGCGGATGTTGAGCAGGTCGTTCTCGGAGAACTCGACGAGCTGACGGACGGAGTGGATGCCAGCGCGCTTCAGGCAGTTGTAGGAGCGCACGGACAGGTCCAGGTCCTCGATCTGCTTGTCAAGCTCAGTGTTGTCGTCGGTCTGGCCAGCGGCGAAGATCGACGGCTCCTCGGCCTGCTCACCCTCATCGGCCAGGGACATGAACGCAGCCATGTGCTGGTTGATGATGTTCGCGGCCTCGACGACGACCTCGCGGGGAGACACACCACCGTTCGTCTCGATCTCGAGAACGAGCTTGTCGTAGTCGGTGTGCTGGCCCACGCGGCAAGGCTCGACGGCCTTGGCGCAGCGGCGCACGGGCGAGAAGAGCGAGTCGACGTGAATCAGACCGATGGGGTCGTCGTCATGCTCGTTGTCCTCGCCAGAGACGTAGCCACGGCCGGTGCCGATGCGCATCGACATCGTAAGGTGGGCGCCCTCGGAGAGCGTGCAGATCACGTGCTCGGGGTTAACGAGGTTGAACTCGGAGGGGATGTCAAAGTCCCCGCCAGTCACCGTGGCCGGGCCATCGATGGAGATGGTGGCCGTGGCCTCGTCGCCAACGCCAAGGCTCTTGAAAGCAAGGCCCTTGACGTTCAGCACGATGTCGGTGACGTCCTCATAGACGCCCTCGACCGTCGTGAACTCGTGCTGTACGCCGTCGATCTGGATGGCCTCCACAGCGGCGCCCTCGAGCGAGGAGAGCAGCACGCGGCGGAGCGAGTTGCCCAGGGTATCGCCATAGCCGTGCTCAAGCGGCTCGGCAACGACGCGGGCAACGTTGTCGCTGACCTCTTCTACCGTCACGTTGGGACGGATGAAATCGGACATAGAAACCTCCAACCGGTCTCTACTACTTGGAGTAGAGCTCGACGATGAGCTGGGCGTCGAGATCAAGGTCGATCTGGTCACGCGTCGGGAGCTGCAGGACGGTACCCGTCAGCTTCTCGATGTCGACCTCGAGCCAAGCAGGCACGGCCATGTGCTCAGAGGAGATCAGGGCCTCCTTGATGGGAAGCAGGTCCTTGAACTTGGGGGCGACAGCCACGACGTCGCCGGCCTTCACGCGGTAGGAGGGGATGTCGACGCGCTTGCCGTTCACGGTGATGTGGCCGTGACGGACGTTCTGACGGGCCTCCTTGCGGGTGCGGGCGAAGCCAAGGCGGAAGACCACGTTGTCGAGGCGGCTCTCGAGGATGGTGAGCAGGTTGTCACCGGTAATGCCCTCGATCTTCAGAGCCTTCTCGTAGTACATGTGGAACTGCTTCTCAAGCACGCCGTAAATGAACTTGGCCTTCTGCTTCTCGCGGAGCTGACGGCCGTACTCGCTCTCGTTGCGACGCTGGCGCTTGGGCTGGCGGTTCGACTTCTTGTTGATGCCCATCACGATCGGGTCAATGTCGAGCGCGCGGCACCTCTTAAGGACAGGAGTCCTATCCACTGCCATAGTTAGATTCCTTCCTTACCTACACGCGGCGACGCTTGCACGGACGGCAACCGTTGTGCGCGATGGGGGTCTTGTCCTGGATGCTCGAAACCTCGAGGCCAGCAGCCTGGAGGGAGCGGATGGCGGTCTCGCGGCCAGAGCCGGGGCCCTTAACGAAGACGGAGACCTTGTGGACGCCGTGCTCCATGGCCTCCTTGGCGCAAGCCTCGGCAGCCATCTGAGCGGCGAACGGGGTGGACTTGCGGGAGCCCTTGAAGCCGACCATGCCGGCGGAGCGCCAGGAGATCACGTTGCCCTGGGGGTCGGTGATCGAGATGATCGTGTTGTTGAAGGTGCTCTTGATGTGAGCCTGACCGACAGAAATGTTCTTACGGTCGGCACGCTTGATGCGCCCGCGAGCCTGGGCGCCCTTCTTAGCAGTAGCCATTAGTCAGTCTCCCCTACTTCTTCTTCTTGCCGCCGACCTGACGCTTCTTGCCCTTGCGGGTGCGAGCGTTGGTGTGCGTGCGCTGGCCGCGGACGGGGAGGCCCTTGCGGTGACGGAGGCCGCGGTAGCAGCCAATCTCCATCAGGCGGGCAATGTTCTGACGCGTCTCACGACGGAGGTCGCCCTCGACGGTGTAGTTAGCGTCAATGTAATCGCGCATCTTCGAGACCTCATCCTCGGTGAGGTCACGCACCTTGGTGCTGGGGTCAACGCCAGTCTCGGCGCAGATCTTAGAAGCGGCGGTACGGCCGATGCCGTAGATGTAGGTAAGTCCGATCTCAACGCGCTTCTCGCGCGGGAGGTCGACGCCGTTAATACGGGCCAACTTGTGCTCCTCTCCTAGCCCTGACGCTGCTTGTGGCGCGGGTTCTCGCAGATCACGTACACCTTACCGTGGCGACGGATGATCTTGCACTTGTCGCACATCTTCTTGACCGAAGGACGTACTTTCATCGTTCTTCCTCTCGGTGTGTCTTGCTTTCCTATATGAACGCCCAGCCGCTGGCGAGAATATCCAAGGCTGTGTGCCGCTTGCGCGGCGGTTTGGACCAGGTGGTCCTGCCGAACCCCTACTTGTAGCGGTAGGTGATGCGGCCACGCTGCAGGTCATACGGGGAGATCTCCACGTCAACCTTGTCGCCGGGAAGAATGCGGATGTAGTTCATCCTGATCTTTCCCGAGATGGTGCAGAGAATGGTGTGGCCATTCTCGAGCTCAACGTTAAACATCGCGTTGGGCAGCGGCTCGAGCACCTTGCCCTCAAGCTGGATTGCATCCTGTTTGCTCACTGCGTGCTACCTTCTCCTCGATACATGACACAGCGACTGAACATCATAACGAAAAACCCGCGCTACGTCCATGCAGCGCGGGTTCTCCACAACTTCTGTAGCCAGGCGAGGCTAATGCTCGCCCGCGTCGCCGCCCGTGCCACCCATCATGTCGCACCAGGGGCCGTCGGCGTCTGCCGTGAGAATCACGGGGCCATCCTTGGTGATGGCGATCGTATTCTCGTAGTGGGCCGCAGCGAGCCCGTCGTTGGTGACGACGGTCCAGCGGTTGGGGAGCACGTGGCTCTCGTAGCCGCCGAGGCAGATCATGGGCTCGATGGCGATGACCATGCCCACCTGAAGCTTGACTCCCCTGCCGGCCTTGCCGTAGTTGGGGACGTTGGGCTCCTCGTGCATGGCGCGACCCACGCCGTGCCCCACGTAGTCGCGTACCACACCGTAGCCATTGGCCTCGGCAAGGCTCTGGACGGCATGGCCCACGTCACCCAGGCGGTTGCCGGGGACGGCGGCCGCGATGCCGGCCTTGAGGCAGTCGCGGGTGACCTCGCACAGGCCCTTGTCGGCCACGCTGGGATTGCCGCAGTAGAAGGTCCAGGCGTTGTCGCCAACCCAGCCGTTCACGATGGCGCCCGTGTCGATGGAGACGATGTCGCCCTCCTGCAGCACGGTGGCCGCAGACGGGATGCCGTGGACGATCTGGTCGTTCACCGAGCAGCAGATGCTGGCAGGGAATCCGCCGTAGCCCTTGAAGGCGGGCGTGCCGCCGTGCATGCGAATGATGCTCTCGGCAACGCGGTCGAGCTCGAGGGTGTCGACGCCCGGGCGAATCATCGCGCCAACGCGGCGAAGGGCCAGCTTGGAGAGGGCTCCGGCCGGCTTCATGGCCTCAATCTCTGCCGCGGTCTTGATCTTTAGCATAGACCGAGGAGCTCCTTGACGTCCGCATAGACCTCGTCGACCGGACGGTCGCCGTCGACGGACTTGAGCAGGCCCTTGCCACGGTAGTACTCGACGAGCGGAGAGGTCTGCGTCTCGTAGACGTCAAGGCGCTTCTGGATCGTCTCGGGCTTATCGTCGTCGCGCTGGTACATCTCGCCGCCGCAGGAGGGGCAGGTGTCGGCGCCGGCGGGAGCGGTGTAGCCGCACTCCTTGCAGGTGCGACGCGAGGACAGGCGCTTGACGATGACGTCGGCGGCAACATCGACGAGCAGAGCGGCGTCGAGGTTGCGGCCCATCTCGGCAAGAGCGGAGTCGAGCGTCACGGCCTGAGCGGTGTTGCGCGGGAAGCCGTCGAGGATGAAGCCCTTCTTGGCGTCATCGGCGTCGAGACGCTCGGTCACGAGGTCGACGACGAGCTTGTCGGGAACGAGCTGGCCGTTGTCCATGTAGGACTTGGCCTTAATGCCCAGCTTGGTGCCGGCCTTGACGGCGGCGCGGAGCAGGTCGCCGGTGGAGATGTGGGCAACGCCATACTCCTCGACGAGCTTCTGGGCCTGAGTGCCCTTACCGGCACCGGGGGCGCCGAGCAGAACGATGTTCATGCGTGCCTTCTTTCTGCGCCGATGCGCATCAGAGAATTCCGTCCCTCCAGCCTACCGCAAAACAAACGGGGCCGCCGCCCGAAGGCGACGACCCCGCAAAGACTCTTTGTCCGAGACTTACTTGATAAGCAGGTTCTCGTAGTTGGTGGTCTTGAGCTGGCTCTCGATCTGACAGATCGTGTCGAGGGCCACGCCAACCATGATCAGGATCGACGTGCCGCCAAAGGCCTGCACCAGCGAGTTGCCGGTGAAGGTGAAGATGATCGACGGAACGACGGCCACGATCGCGATGAAGATGGCACCAGGAAGCGTGATGTGGTTCAGCACGTTCTTGATGTAGGCAGAGGTGGCTGAGCCCGGGCGAACGCCAGGGATGAAGCCGCCCTGCTTGCGCAGCGTGTCGGCCGTCTCATCGGGGTTGAACACCATGGAGGTGTAGAAGTACGCAAAGCCGACGATGAGAAGCACGGAGAGAATCCAGTTGAGCCAACCGGAGCTCACGGCGTTCGCGAAGGTGCTGATCCAGCCAACACCGGGGAAGAACACCGCAATCTGAGCCGGCAGGTACAGGATCGCGCTCGCGAAGATGATGGGGATGACGCCAGCCGTGTTGACCTTGACGGGAAGGTACGTGGACTGGCCGCCCATGATCCTGCGACCCACGACGCGCTTGGCATACTGCACCGCGATGCGACGCTGGCCACGCTCGATGTAGACGATGAACGGGACAACCGCGACGATTACCACGACGGTGAGGATCGTGAGCAGGATACCGTTGTCAGAGGTGCGCAGCGACTGGATGATCGAGGTGGGCAGGCCCGAGATGATGTTGGCAAAAATGATGAGGCTCATGCCGTTGCCAATACCACGCTGGGTGATGACCTCGCCCATCCACATGATGAGGATGGCGCCGGCAAGCATCGAGACCACGACGACCACGTTCATCAGCCACTCGGGAATGCCCGTCTGCGAAAAGTCGATGCCAAAGCTGGAGCTCTTGAAGAGGAAGAGGTAGCCGATGGCATTGAGCAGGGCGAGGCCCACGGTGACGTAGCGCGTGTACTGCGTGATCTTGCGCTGGCCGCTCTCGCCCTCGCGGGCGAGCGTGCCGAGGCTCGGAACCACGGCCTGGAGCATCTGCATGATGATCTGGGCCGTGATGTAGGGCATGATGCCCAGGCAGAACACCGACACGCGAGAGAGTGCGCCACCGCTGAACAGGTTCAGAACCGCGATAGCACTGTTCGCGCTGGAGCTCGACTGATATGCCGAGAGCATCCCCGAGAAGGGGATGCCCGGCACGGGCACGTATGCCCCGATCCTGTAGAGGACGAGGATACCGACCGTCAGCAGGATCTTGTTGCGAAGCTCCTTGACGCGAAAGGCATTGAGGATGCCATTTAGCACGGGAGCTCAACCTTTCCGCCGGCGGCCTCGATCTTGGCCTGGGCGGCAGGGGTGACCTTGTCGACCTTGACGGTGAGCTTCTTGGTGATCTCGCCGTCGGCAAGGACCTTCACGAGCTCATAGTCGCGCTTGATGATGCCAGCGGCGATGAGGCTCTCGGTGTCCACGACGTCGCCGTCGTTGAACTTGTCCTCGAGGCGGGAGACATTGACCGGCGTGTACTCGACGCGACCGTGGTGCTTGAAGCCGGGGAGCTTCGGGAGGCGCATGGCCAGCGGCTGCTGACCGCCCTCGAAGCCAGCGCCCTTGCCGCCACCGGAGCGGGAGAGCTGGCCCTTGGTGCCGCGGCCAGCAGTGGTGCCGTGGCCGGAGGCGTTGCCGCGACCAATGCGCTTGCGGGCCTTCTTGGCGCCCTCAGCGGGGCGCAGATCGTTGAGCTGCATAGGTGTGACTCCTAGTTCTCTTCAACGGTGACGAGGTGCTTGACCTTGAAGATCATCCCGCGGACGCTCTCGTTATCGGGAAGCACGTGCGTGTCGTTGATCTTGCGGAGGCCGAGAGCGCGGCAGGTGCGGGTCTGGTCAGCCTTGACACCGCAGACGGCGCTCTTGACGAGCTTGACGGTGAGGGTCTTCGCCATGACTAGTTCTCCTTCCCGACGAACATCTCGGCGACGGTGAGGCCGCGACGCTCGGCGGTCTCCTCGGGGCTCGAGAGCTGCTTCAGAGCCTCAGCGGCGGCCTTGATGATGTTGAGGCCGTTGCTGGAGCCCATGGACTTGGACAGGACGTTCTTGATGCCAGCCAGCTCGAAGAGCGGACGAACGGGGCCGCCGGCGATGACGCCGGTACCGTCGATGGCGGGCTTCACGAGGACGCGGGCAGCGCCAAACTCGCCCATGACGTCATGGGGCACCGAGCCAGTCTCGGTCAGGGGCACCTTG
Organism: Parolsenella sp.; assembly: GCF_982402205.1. Taxonomy (NCBI): domain Bacteria; kingdom Bacillati; phylum Actinomycetota; class Coriobacteriia; order Coriobacteriales; family Atopobiaceae; genus Parolsenella; species Parolsenella sp. The sequence goes on from NZ_CEVYAT010000005.1 coordinate 21,312, forward strand.
AACATGTTCTTCTTGGCGTTGTCGGAAGCCTTCTGGATGGCCAGGGGCACCTCAGAGGACTTGCCGGTGCCAAGACCAACGTTGCCCTTGCCGTCGCCGACGACAACGAGGGCGACGAGAGACATACGACGGCCGCCCTTGACGGTCTTGGAAACGCGGTGGATGAAGACGACGCGCTCCTGGAGCTCGGAGGCGTCGCGCTGCTGCTTCGGGTTACGAGCCATTACAGATACCTCCTAGAACTTCAGACCCGCGGAGCGGGCGCCATCAGCGAGAGCCTGGACACGGCCGTGGTAGATGCGGCCGCCGCGGTCGAACGTCACCGTGGTGACGCCAGCCTTGAGGGCGCGCTCGCCAACCATCTTGCCCACGAGCTCGGCGGCCTCCTTGTTGGAGCCCAGCTTGCCCGTGGCGCGGAACTCGGGGTCCAGCGTCGAGGCGGTGCAGATGGTCCTGGCATCGACGTCGTCGATGACCTGGGCGTAGATGTTGGTGTTCGTGCGGTGCACGGAGAGGCGGGGACGCTCGGCAGTGCCGCAAATCTTGGAGCGGACGCGACGCTCGCGGCGCTTGAGGCCAGCCCTCTTAGCCTTGAACTTGTTCATGAAAATCTCCTTAGTCACGCCGTCACCTAGCAGGGTGACGGTCTTCTATGACTTACTGGACAGGCCTTACTTGGCAGCCTTGCCGAGCTTCCTGCGGATGTGCTCACCCATGTAGTGGATGCCCTTGCCCTTGTAGGGCTCGGGAGGACGCTTCATGCGAATCTCGGCGGCAACCTGGCCGACCTGCTCCTTGGAGATGCCCTTCACGTTGATGTGCGTGTTGTCGGGGACCTCGAAGGTGATGTTCGCGGGGGCCTTGTAGATGACCGGGTGAGAGTAGCCGAGCGAGAGGTCAAGATCCTTGCCCTTGAGCGCGACACGGTAGCCGACGCCCGTGAGCTCGAGCTGCTTCATGAAGCCCTCGGAGACGCCGAGGACCATGTTGTGGATGAGGGTGCGGGTCAGGCCGTGCTGGGCGTTGGCCTCGCGGGACTCGTCGTTGACGGTGACGAGGATCTCCTCGCCCTCCTCCTTGATGGTCACGAGCTCGGAGAAGTGGCGATCGAGCTCGCCCTTCGGGCCCTTGACGTGGACGTGGTTGCCCTCAACTGTCACAGTGACTCCGGCGGGAATCTGGACAGGCTTCTTGCCAATACGGGACATGGTGAGTCTCCTTTCCTATCCTGCCGTGAGTTACCAGATGTAGGCGATGACCTCGCCGCCGACGCCGAGCTTACGAGCGTCGCGGTCGCACATCATGCCCTTGGAGGTGGAAATAACGGCGGTGCCGAGGCCACCGAGGACGCGGGGAAGGTCCTCGGCCTTGCTGTAGATGCGCAGGCCCGGCTTGGAGATGCGCTTGATGCCGCGGATGACGCGGGCACGGCGCGCACCATACTTCAGGGTGACCGTCAGGGTCTTCTGGGGCTTGGTGTCCTCGACGGCGTAGCCCTCGATGTAGCCCTCCTCCGTGATAACACGGGCGATCTCGACGAGCACCTTGCTCGACGGCATGCTGACGACATCCTTGCCGGCGGTGTTGCCGTTGCGGATGCGCGTGAGCATGTCTGCAATGGGATCGGTAACGTTCATTGGGATTCTCCTTCGGTAGGGATGAACCTCTGCGTCCGGTTCAGCCTGGCCCGTAGCCAGGTCGCCTGGACGGGAGTCTTCCTTTTGCCCAGGAGCTGAAGGTCTAGGACCTACCAGCTCGCCTTGCGGACGCCGGGAAGCTCGCCCTTGCTAGCGAGCTCACGGAAGCAGACACGGCACAGGCCGAACTTGCGATAGACGCTGTGCGGACGGCCGCAGCGCTGGCAACGGTTCTGGGTGCGCGTCGAAAACTTCGGCTCTCGCTGAGCCTTGACGATCATCGATGTCTTAGCCACAAATCCTCCTTACGGATGACGGCCGCACTTTTGTGCGGCTATTTTCGCCGCTTGCGCGGCACGCCGCCGACACAAGGCCGGCGGCGGGATTACCAATGCTACTTGGCGAACGGGAAGCCAAAGCCGTCGAGCAGGGCCTTGCCCTCCTCGTTGGTGTTGGCGGTGGTGACGATGGTGATGTCCATGCCACGGGTGCGATCGATCTTGTCGAAGTCGATCTCAGGGAAGATGAGCTGCTCGGTGACGCCCATGGAGAAGTTGCCACGGCCGTCGAAGCTCTTGGCGGAAATGCCGCGGAAGTCGCGGATGCGGGGGATGGCAACGCAGATCAGGCGATCAAGGAAGTCCCACATACGGTCGCCGCGCAGGGTGACCTTGGCGCCGATGGGCTGACCCTCACGAAGGTGGAAGGTAGCGATGGACTTGCGGGCACGACGAATGGACGGCTGCTGGCCGGTGATGGCGCGCAGGTCGGAGATGGCACCGTCGATAGCCTTGGAATCGGTAGCGGCCTCGCCGACGCCCATGTTCACAACGATCTTCTCGATCTTCGGGACGCACATGGGGTTGGTGTAGCCGAACTGCTCGATGAGCTTGGCACGGACCTCGTCGTTGTACTTGGTCTTGAAGCGCGGGACGTACTTCTCTTCAGCCATTTTCACTCCTTATGGGGTTTCTCAGCACGGGGTTGGCTCGGGGCTTTTAGACCTCGGTTACCCTCGTACCTCCTGCTCGACGGCTAATCGGCAGGAGCCTTCACAGTGCAGCTCATAAGGATATGCCTTTGCAAGGGCTTTTACCAGTGGAAATTCCCGTTTTGGTCGCGCGCGGTCCCGCGTTCACGCGACCCCCACAAAAAAGGGCGCCGCCCCAGGCGACGCCCATCATAGCAGTCCCGTCGTCGGTCCTACTCGTCGACGCTCGCGTGGAACGAGGCGTCCGCCGCGACTTCGAGCAGGCTCTTGCCGTCGATGCACGGCAGGTTGAGCACCTCGTCGACCGTGGGCACCAGGTCGGAGCAGTCCGTGAAGTGGCCCTTGTCGTTGAGCAGCCCGCAGTCCTGGACGCGCCAGTAGCCATCGGTGTGGGTGACGTAGTAGGTCTTCTCCCCCACCTCGGCGAAGACGCGCGTGTTGGCGCGCAGGTAACCGTCAAGCGTGTCCGGCCCAATCTCGACCGTCTCCTCAGCCATCTTTCCCATGAGAGCTCCCTTCGTCTGACCTCCGTGGCTGCGGCAGCCCGCGGAGCGCCTTAACCCTTGGACAGTAGCGTCCCCCACCCGCACACGCTTGCCTATGGTGCTCCCGCGAACGGTGGGATTAATCGCGGAGCGGCTGTGAGTCCCCGTCCCTACATACAAGAGTGGCCCCGGACGGAAGGGGGGGGGGATACGTCCGGGGCCGAGTATGAGAAAGTGTCGCTATCGGGTGTAGACCGTGCGGCCCCCCACGATCGTCCGAGCCACCTCGTAGTCCTCATCGAGCAGCACGAGGTCTGCCAGTGCGCCCTCGTCGATGTGGCCGCGATCGGCCCATCCAAAGAGTGCCGCGGGGTTTGCGGAGTTGGCCTTCGAGGCCTCCTCGACCGGTGCCCCGGTAAACTTCATGAGGTTGCGCAGGGCTTGGGCCTGCGTGAGCGTGGAACCCGCGCGCACGCCGTTGGAGGCAAGCTTGGCATCCCCGTCCTCGACCACGACGTCGTTCACGCCAAGCTTGTAGTGGCCGTCGGGAAGACCCGCCGCCATGATCGAGTCCGTGATGGCCAGGACGCGATCCCAGCCCTTGGCCTTGGCGTAGAGGCGAACGGTGCCCGGGTGGAGGTGCCTGCCGTCTGCGATGGTCTCGCAATACAGGTCGGTCTCGAGCGCAACGCCAAAGATCGCGGGATCGTGCTGGTGGAAGAGGCGCATCGCGTTACCCACGTGCGTGGCGGCCTTGGCCCCGGCCTCCACACAGCGCATGGACAGGTCATAGCCCGCCCCGCTGTGCCCGATGGCCGCCGTGATGCCCATCTTGGCAAGCTCGGGGATGAGATCGGGGACCCCAGGCACCTCGGGCGCCAGCGTGGTGTACAGCACATGCCCGCCGGCAGCCTCCTGGTAGCGTGCAAACAGGTCTGGCGAGGCCTCATGCATGAGCAGATGCTCGGGCATGGCACCCTTGTACTCGCTCGACAGGCAGGGACCCTCGAGGTGGATGCCCAGCAGGGCGGCACCGTCGTACGGACCCCCCTCGATGACCTGTCTCGCCTGCTCGATGCACCACAGCGTCTGCTCGGGCGTGTCCGTGAGAATCGAGCACAGCCAGCCGGTAACGCCCTGTGACGCAAAGAAGCGCCCGATCTTCCTGAGCCCCTCGACGTCCGCGGCGTTCACGTCGACGCCGGCGGCGCCGTGGGTGTGCACGTCGATGAAGCCTGGCAGCACCCTGAGCCCCGCCGCATCGATGACGGGCAGGGCGCCCGGGTTGTCATGCGCAGAGGAAAGGCGCACGACGCGGCCGTCCTCGACGGTGATGTCGAGACGGGCCAGCCTGCCCCGCGTGAGGACCTCTGCACCCGTTATGTAGCACGCGTTTTCCACCAGCGTCACTCCCTAGTAGGCCCTCTTGCGGGCAACGTCGTTCACGTAGATGACCGCATCGGGGTGATTCTGCAGAAGGGTCGCGGGGAACGCCGCCGTGACCTTGCCGTAGGCGGCACGGCGCACGGCACCGCGGTGCCACTCGCGAAAGACCCCGAGGCGCACCTTGCGAGCGCCGAGGATCTCCGCCATGCCGATGGTAACGGCACGGTAAGGCATGTCCTCCAGAGCTCCGCAGAGGTCTGCCGCGCTGTTGGTGGCGCGGGTCTCGGGGTGAATGTCGAGGGCGCGGGTCTCGAGGGCCGCGAACTGCTCGACAGTGAGGTCCTCCTGCGGCTCGTTGAAGGCGAGGTGGCCGGTGATGCCAATGCCGCCATAGGCGACGTCGACACCGCCCAGCGACTCGATGACCTCGGCCACGTGGCCTGGATCCTTGGGGTCGGGGAAGATGCGCTGCTCGGGCGGCATGACCAGTTCGGGGTCGATCTGGCTGTAGACCACTCGGTCCATGAAGCCGCGGAACGAGAGGCCATCGGAAGCGTCGATCCACTCGTCGTCATCGGTGAGGTACTCGTCCATGTTGATGAACCAGCAGTCCTTGAGCGAGAGGCGCTCGTCGTTGACCATCTTCACGAAGTAGGGGTACTGGCCAACGGGACCAACCGGGCAGATGAAGACCGTCTTGGCACCGGCGGCGTTGTGCTCGCGAATCGTACGGACCATGTCCTGGGCCATCTCGAAAAAGACCGCCGGCGAGTCACCGGGGAACTCGAGGCGAATCTTGGCGCCCTGTCCCAATTCCTCCGCCGAGATGTGATAGTAGTCCATGCTTCCTCCTGTTTTCGCACAACGCGGCCTCCCCGCGCGGATGGGGGAATCATCCTTCTGCGAGGAGGCCACGTGTCATGGCTCGATTGCGCGAGCCATACCGTACCAGTTAGCTACTTGATGGTCTCATAGAGCTTGTCGCCGGCGGTGATGACGTCCTCGAGGACGTAGTCGGTGACGGGCACCTCGGCCTCGATGCGGCCGTTGTCGATGAAGACCTGCTGCTGGGCCTTGTAGTAGCCCATGATCGTGTCGGTGTGGCCGATGGCATCGGCAGAGCCCTGCCAGTCGCCCTCATCCGTGGACTGTAGAAGCGTGTCCTCGGGAAGGCCGAGCTTGTCGGCGAGGAGCTTCGCGCAGGCATCGATGTTGGCGGCACGGTAGACCTTGCCCTTGTCGAGGGCGGCGGCGAAGCGCTCGAGAATCTCGGCGTTCTTGTCGGCGTACTCGGGCAGGCAGACGAAGGAGCCGGGGAAGGCGACCTTGTCGGAGTAGTCGGTGTTGTTGCCCAGGACGAGGTAGTCGTCGCCAAGCTGCTGCTCGAGCGTGACGGTGTTGGGCGACCACGTGGCGGCGGCGTCGATCTGGCCGGAGATGAGAGCGGTGGTCATGCCGTCGACCTTCATCTCGACGAGGGTGACGTCATCGGTGGTGAGGCCGGCGTCCTTGAGGACGTAGTTGAGGATGACCTCGGAGGACGTGCCGGAGGCAAAGGCGATCGTCTTGCCCTTGAGGTCGGCGGCCTTCTCGATGCCGTGGGACTTGTTGGCCACCACGGAGTCTGCCTTGGAGAGCTGGTCGAAGGCGAAGATCTTGGCCTGGCCCTCGATGCACAGCGCGTGGGCACCGTGGCCGATCTGGGCGAGGTCGATGTCGCCGGACTGCATGGCCGCGATCTCGGCGGGGCCGGCATCGAACTGGGAGGGCTCGACGGTGATGCCAACCTCATCGAAGTAGCCCTGGTCGATGGCGGCGTACAGGGTGGCGGCGGAGCCCAGGTTGGGCATGAAGGCGACGCGCAGGGTAACCGGGTCATAGGAGGCCGTGGCGGCAGAGGAGGCAGCCTCGGTCGTGGCGGCGGTGGAGCCAGAGCCGCCGCAGCCAACGAGACCGAGGCCGGCAGCGGCCGCACCGAAACCGCAGATCTTCAGGAACGAGCGACGGGACATCTGGGCGGTATCGAGCTTCTTCATGACAGGTTCCTTTCCCTGTGTGTGGACGAGGACGTCGTCCTCCTCTTCCTTTCGGGGGCGCGGCCCCGATAAAGCCAGACAGACTTGCTTGGGCTCCGAGGCGCCCCCGCCTTGCGGCGGCCCTACTTCCTGACCGAGAGGTACTCCTGGTAGACCTGGCTCCAGATGTGGTTCTTGAGCTCGAGGAACCGGGGCGACATCTTGGTCTCCTGCGTACGCGGATAGGGGATGTCGATGTCGACGACCTCCTTGACGCGACCCGGGCGCGCGTACATGATCACGACGCGCTGGGCGAGCACGATGGCCTCCTCGACGTCGTGGGTGATGAAGAAGCAGGTCTTCTGCTCCTTCTCCCACGTCTCGAGCAGCTCGGACTGTAGCTGGGTCCTCGTCTGGGCATCGAGCGCGCCAAAGGGCTCGTCCATGAGCAGGACCTTGGGGTTCACAGCGTAGGCGCGAGCGATGGCAACGCGCTGCTTCATGCCGCCCGAAAGCTCTTTGGGGTAGGACTTCGCGAAGTCCTGGAGCTCGACGAGCTTGATGTACTTGTTGGCGATCTCGTCGCACTCTTCCTTGCTCTTACCTTGGAGCTTGAGGCCGAACTTGACGTTCTCCTCCACCGTGAGCCAAGGGAACAGCGCGTACTGCTGGAAGACGATGCCGCGGTCGGGGCCGGGGCCCTCGACGGGCTTGCCGTCCACGGTGACGCTACCGCTCGTGGGCTCCTCAAGCCCGCCGATGATGTTGAGCAGCGTCGACTTTCCGCAGCCGGAGGGGCCCACGACGCAGACGAACTCGTTCTCGTGAATGTCAAGGTTCACTCCGTTCAGGGCGGTCATCTCGCCCTTGCGGGTATCGAACTTCTTGACGACGTTGTCGATGTGAACCTTTACTGCTGCACCGTTTCCTGCCATCCCGTGAACCTCCTCTCAAGGTAGCGGACGATCTTCTCGAACAGAATTCCGATGATGCCGAGCAGGATGATGCCGAGCAGGACGACGTCCATCTGGTAGTAGCCGCTTGCCTGCTGAATCATCATGCCGATGCCCTTGTCTCCGCCAACGATCTCCGAGGCCATGAGGGTCGTGAGCGACGTGGACAGGCCAAGGCGCGCGGCGACGAGAATGAACGGGGTGGAGGCGGGGATGGTGACCTTGAAGAAGATGTCGGACTGCTTGGCACCGAGGACCTTCGCCGCCTTGATGAGCGTCGTGTCTACGCCCTTGACGCCCTGGTAGATGGTCACGACCATCACGAGGAACGAAGCGATGAAGATGACCGTGATCTTCGAGGCCTGGCCGATGCCCAAAGCCGCGATGATGAGGAAGACGTAGGCCAGCGGCGGGATGTTCCTGATGAACTGGATCCAGGGCTCAACGACGTGACGGAACGGGTCATACCAGGCCATGAGGAACGCCACCGGGATCGACGCCACGAAGGCAAGGCCAAATCCCGTGAGCACGCGGGAGACGGACGCCCAGACGTGGGCCCACAGGATGCCGCTCGCGGCTCGGCTCGCGAACGCCTCCCACACCTTGAGGGGCGGCGCGAACACTGCTGGCCACTTGCTAGACGCGAGCAGCCACAAGGCCACTGCCAGCGCCAGGGAGATAAGCGCCCAAGCCCAGCTTGGCACCTTGCTCCAGATTGACTCCTTCTTGTTTTTCAACGACGGCCTCCTTCTCCTCCGGAACGTCGGAAAAGCACTTAAACGAGTAAGTGATTGGAGTTGTACCACAGCCAAGATTTCGGATTTGCTTACGATTCGTAAAGGCGTCCCCTTTTTACCGTTCGCGTTCCGAAACAGACCGTTCACAAAGCAACAAGCCGATTACCTCGGTAAACGGCGGTTTTGTGGGGGCAAACGTTATTTGACCAGTTTTGTGGCACCAAATCGCTGTCCGTGGTACATAGTTAGTGGTTACTTAAACGTAAAAGCTATTCCGTGGCAATCGAGGCGAAATGGGCAAGCGGGCCACTCTCAAGGACGTCGCACGGGAGGCCGGTGTCACGCCGGCAACCGTCTCCTACGTGATCAACAACACGCCGGGCCAGTCCATCCGCCCCGAGACTCGCAAGCGCGTGCTCGAGGCCGCCCGTAAGCTCAAGTACGCGCCCAACGCGCACGCCCGCACCCTTCGCAACCACCACAGCCCCTGCATCGGCATGGTCATACGCAAGAACCTGGCCGTGCCGCGCTTCTCGCAGATGGCCTACGGCATCCAAACCAAGCTCGAGCAGGAGGGTTACAACGCCCTTCTGCTGGGCAACAAGATCAACAATCTTGGCATTGCCGACTACGCAGAGGCCTTCCTGGCCGGCCGCGTGGGCGGCATCATCTTTATTGGGACCGACAACCAGGGCCCGGACGAGCGAAGCCTCAAGGTCCTCTCCGACGAGCATGCCCCGCTCGTGGTGTTCGACACCCAGACCCAGGCAGACTCCTACAGCACCGTAGACCTCGACTACGTTGGCGGCGCCCGTCTGTCCTGCGAGCGGGTCCTCTCGCGCGGCTGCAAGCGCGTCCTCTACTTCAGGCCCGACATCGATAAGCCCCAGGAGACTCTGCGCGAGCAGGGCGTGAGGGAGACGTGCGAGGCGGCGGGCGTCGAGCTCGTCTGCGCACGCTCCCCCATCACGCTCGATAACATCGAGC
>NZ_CEVYAT010000006.1:0-29470 GCF_982402205.1 Parolsenella sp.
GAAGGGCTTTGCCGTGGGCACCAACGAGGTGTCGGACGCTTCGAGGCAGGCGGGCGTTGTGGTGGGCGAGAGCCCCGCGGCGGGCCAGCGCGTCGATGCCGGTTCGACCGTCACGATCGATGTCGTGGTTGCCGAGCCGGGCGCCTAGGATGGGCCGCCGGGCATCATCACGGATGCTACACAGTTTGCATCTTGACGCTCTAGCAGGATGTTTACTACACTGGCTTGGATAGTAGGATTGACTGAGGGATGTGGGGTGGAGTTTTCGCCCCGCATCTCTTTGTCTGTAGGTAGGCCGTGTCGCTCGCGGCCACGGATTGAAGGGAGGCCCGATGACGCAGGAAGACAAGGCCGCCGCCATTCTCCAGGCCCTCGAGGTGGCCGGTGCCGCGCATGGCGTCGACGTCCTCGAGGTCGAGCTCGTTGGTGCCACGAAGGCGCCCACGGTGCGCGTCCGCCTCGACTGGATGGACGAGGCCAAGGGAACGATCTCGCTCGACGACGTTGCGGCCCAGACCGAGTGGGTCTCCGAGGTCATCGACGTCGTCGACCCGTTCCCCGGCTCCTTCACCCTCGAGGTGAGTTCCCCGGGCCTCGACCGCCCGCTGCGCCGCGAGCGCGACTTCGAGCGCTTCGCCGGCGAGCAGGTCGCCCTCACCACGAAGGCCGTTGAGGGCCGCAAGCGCTTCTCGGGCAAGCTCGTGGGCATGAGGGACGGTCTCGTCGTGATCGATACCGACGACGGCGAGCAGACCTTCGCGCTCGACGAGATTCGCCGCTGCGCCATCAAGCCCACCTTCGCCAAGGGCGAGAAGAAGACGTTCGACAAGTCGGGCGGCAAGAAGGCCTAGGGCAAGTAGCAAGACATGATGGGCGCCGCGGGCGCCTTTGGATGACACGGCCAGGAAGGATTAGCACACATGGCATCTCAGATGATGGAAGCGCTCATGGCGCTCTGCCAGGAGAAGCACATCGACGAGCTCTATCTGCTCGACCGCCTCGAGCAGTCGCTCGCGGCCAGCTACGCGACGCTCATGCACCTCGATTGGGGCGCCAAGGTCACGATCGACCGCATGACCGGCAAGATCTACGTCTACAAGCTCGTCCCCAAGGACGACTCGATGGACGAGGAGGGCAACTACACGGAGTTCGACGAGATCGACGTGACGCCCAAGGACACGAGCCGCATCGCCGCCCAGCACGCCAAGGCCGAGATCAACGCCATCGTGCGCAACGCCGCCCGCGAGCAGATCTACGAGGAGTTCTCGCAGCGCGTCGGCGACATCATCACCGGCACCGTGCTGCAGTCGACCCCCGACTTCACGATCGTCAAGATCCGCGAGGGCGTCGAGGCCGAGCTGCCCCACTTCGACCGCAAGCGCCACCCCGAGGAGCGCAACGAGCGCCCCGCCGGCGAGCGCTACTCGCACAACCAGCGCATTAAGGCCGTCATCATCGACGTGCGCGACCCCAACGCTCAGATCGCCCAGCCGGTCCGCGGCGAGCACTCCCGCCCCTCGATCGTCATCTCGCGCACGCACCCCGAGCTCATCCGTCGCCTCTTCGAGCTCGAGGTCCCCGAGATCTACGACGGCGTCGTTGAGATCCGCTCCATCGCCCGCGAGCCGGGCGTGCGCTCCAAGGTCGCCGTCTCCTCGCTCGATGATCGCCTCGACCCGGTGGGCGCCTGCGTTGGCCCCAAGGGCAGCCGCGTGCGCACCGTCGTGAGCGAACTGCGCGGCGAGCGCGTCGACGTCGTGCTGTGGGACGACGACCCCTGCAAGTGCGTCGCCAACGCCCTGTCTCCGGCGCGCGTCAACCGCGTCATCACCCTCGAGGAGGGCTTCGTCACGGCCATCGTGCCCGACGACCAGCTCTCCCTGGCCATTGGCAAGGAGGGCCAGAACGCCCGTCTCGCCGCCCGCCTCACCGGCATGCACATCGACATCAAGAACGAGTCGCTTGCCGCCGGCGTCCTGTCCCAGATGCCCGCCCCCGTCGAGGAGGCCGAGGATCTTCTCGGCGACGAGGAGGAGGATCACCGCTGCGAGTACGTGGGCCCCTCCGGCATCCAGTGCCGCAACATGGCCCGTCCGGGCTCGCGCTTCTGCGGCGTCCACGAGAAGCTCGACCTCGTAGACGGCGCCGAGGTCTCCGACGACCCCGACTCGCTCATCTAGGGCGTTCAGGCTAACCTCACACGTCCATTTCTGACACCTCGGGCATAAACCGCCCGGTACATGCCCGTAAGGAAGGTAGGCCACATGGCAAAGACCCGCGTACATGACCTTGCCAAGGAATTTGGCATGACGAGCAAGGAGATGCTCCAGCACCTCTCCGACATGATGATTCCGGCAAAGTCCGCATCGAGCGCCCTCGAGGACGCCTACGTCATGGTTGTCCGCAAGAAGATGGCGCCGATCCTCGAGGCCCGCGCCGCAGAGATCGAGGCCGCCAAGAAGGCCGAGGCCGAGGCCAAGGAGAAGGCCGAGGCCGAGGAGCGCGCCCGCGCCGAGGCCGAGCGCATCGAGGTCGAGAAGCGTCGCGAGGCCGAGCGCAAGAAGGCCGAGGCCGAGCGCGCCCGCGCCGAGGCGGCCCGTAAGAAGGCCGAGGCCGAGCGTGCCGAGGCCGAGCGCAAGCGCAAGGAAGAGGAGGAGCGCAACCGCGTCCGCGACAACGCCCCCAAGTCCGTGCCCTCGATGACGAGTCTGCTCGACCAGATTGCCCAGCAGGAGAAGATTCTCAAGGCTCAGCGCGAAGAGCAGGCCGCCAAGAAGGCCGAGGCCAACAACAACGGAGGCCGTGGCCGCCGCGGTGGCCGCCCGCAGCGCAGCGGTGCCTCCGGCGCCACCCACTCCAACAACAACGTGGCCGACTCCACGCCCGTGAGCCCCGAGAAGGCCGCCAAGGCCTCGCGCGGCAAGCACAAGGGCCACCGCGAGGAGGAGGGCGACCGTTACAGCCGCATGGCCAAGGCCGCCGAGGAGTACAACCGCGAGCGCGTCCTCGAGGAGGCTCGCGCCAGCGTCGAGGAGGCCTCGCGCGAGTCCACCGGCCGCCGTAAGAAGCGCAAGGAGCGCCGCCAGAAGCAGGCCGCTCAGGCCGCCAAGGAGCAGGCGATCGAGGAGGCCATCGCCAACGACCAGAACGTCGCCGAGATTGGCATGGTGAAGGTCCCCACGGGCTCCACCGTCGCCGAACTTGCCGAGCTGCTCAACGTCCCCGCCTCCGACATCGTCAAGCGCCTGTTCCTGTTGGGCAGCCCGCTCACGATGACCCAGTCGATGTCCGACGACCTCATCGAGCTCGTCGCCGACGACCTGGGCCGCGAGGTCAAGGTCATGACCAAGGAGGAGGAGAACTCCTTCACCTTCTACGATGACCCCAAGGACCTGCTGCCGCGCGCCCCGGTCGTCACCGTCATGGGCCACGTCGACCACGGCAAGACGTCGCTGCTCGACGCCATCCGCCACACCGGCGTCGCCGAGGGCGAGGCCGGCGGCATCACCCAGGCCATCGGCGCCTCCCAGGTCAAGATCAACGACCGCGTCATCACCTTCATCGATACTCCTGGCCACGAGACGTTCACCGCCATGCGTGCCCGTGGCGCCAAGGTCACCGACATCGTCATCCTGATCGTCGCCGCCGACGACGGCGTCATGCCCCAGACGGTCGAGTCGATTAACCACGCCAAGGCCGCCGGCGTGCCCATCATCGTGGCCGTCAACAAGATCGACAAGCCCGGCGCCAACCCCGACAAGGTGCGCCAGGAGCTCACCGAGTACGGCATCATCCCGGAGGAGTGGGGCGGACAGAACATGTTCGTCAACATCTCCGCCAAGAAGAAGATCGGCATCGACGAGCTTCTCGAGACCGTTCTGCTCCAGGCAGACGTCCTTGAGCTCAAGGCCAACCCCAACACGTTCGCCTCCGGCAACGTCCTCGAGGCCAAGCTCGACCGCGGCCGCGGCTCGGTCGCCACGGTCCTCGTGACCCGCGGCACCCTGCACGTCGGCGACGCCATCGTCGCCGGTATGTCCTACGGGCGCATCCGCGCGATGCTTGACCCCAAGGGCAACACCGTCAAGGAGGCCAGGCCCTCCGACCCGGTCGAGATCCTGGGCCTGCAGAGCGTCCCCGCCGCCGGCGACGAGTTCCGCGTGTTCACCGAGGAGCGCGAGGCACGCGCCCTGGCCGAGCAGCGCGCGCTCAAGGCCCGCATCGAGGAGCAGAACCGCGTCAAGCACGTCACGCTCGAGACGCTCTTCTCCACGATGGAGGACGCCGAGGTCAAGGAGCTCAACCTCGTCATCAAGGCCGACGTCCAGGGCTCGATCGAGGCCCTTCAGGACTCGCTCGACAAGATGGACCAGTCCGAGGTGCGCATCAACACGATCCACTCCGCCGTGGGCGCCATCACCGAGACCGACGTCACCCTGGCCGATGCCTCCAACGCCATCATCATCGGCTTTGGCGTGCGCCCCGACGCCAAGGCCCGCGCTGCCGCCGAGCACCAGGGCGTCGAGATCCGCACCTACAGCGTCATCTACAAGGCCATCGAGGAGATCGACGCCGCCCGCATCGGCATGCTCAAGCCCACCGAGGAGGAGCACCAGACCGGATCGGCCGAGGTCCGCGATACCTTCAAGGTGCCCAAGGCCGGCATCGCCGCCGGCTGCATGGTCTCCGAGGGCGAGATCAGCCGCGACGACAACGTCCGCCTCGTTCGCGACGGCATCGTCGTCTTCGACGGCAAGATTGCCTCGCTGCGCCGCTACAAGGACGACGTCAAGAGCGTCAAGGCCGGCTTTGAGTGCGGTATCAGCCTCGAGAACTACCAGGACATCAAGCCTGGCGACGTCATCGAGGGCTACAAGATCGTCCAGGTTGCCCGCACCGAGTAGGTTTGGGCTTCCCCGCAGCTCGCGGGGCCTGTGACTAGCGACTACGCGTGGGGCGGCCCCTTGGGGTCGCCCCACCCCACCTAGGCAGGAGCAGACATGAAGCAGAACGCAAATTCGCGCCGCTCCGGCGAGATCGCCCGCGAGAAGCTTGCGAGCATCCTTCTCTTTGAGGTCGCCGACCCCGATCTCGACCTCGTGACCCTCACGGGCTGCGAGGTCTCCGTCGACCGCTCGTTCGTGCGCGCCTACGTCACGTGCGAGCCTGAGCGCTACGAGTCGGTCATGGCCGCCCTCGAGCGCGCCAAGGGCCGCATCCGCTCGCTGCTTGGCCGCGCCCTCGGATGGCGCGTGACGCCCGAGCTCGCGTTCTCCATCGACACCTCGACCGACGAGGCCGAGCGCATCGCCCGCGCCCTCGAGCAGCGTCCGCCCACCATCGACGTGGAGAAGGACGAGTTTGGCTACCCCATCGCCAGCGAGGCCAGCGGGGACGAGCCTTCCGAGGACGAGTCGAGCGAGGCATAGGGGAGCGCATGGACTCTGGAGACGAGCAGCTATTTGCCGAGCAGCGCGAGAAGTTCGGGCGCATAGCGCGCCTCATCGACGAGGCGACCGAGATCGTCATCTGCGCGCACACCGACCCCGACGGCGACGCCCTCGGCAGTGGTCTTGCGCTCGAGCAGATCATCACGCAGCACTGGGAGGGCAAGCACGTCACGAGCCTTTTGGCCGATGACGCCCCCGTGCCGCGCCTGTACCGCTTCCTCCCAGGGGCGGACTGCTTCGTGCGCGCGAGCGACTACGCCGGCACGCCCGACCTGTTCATCGTGGTCGACCTGTCGGTGGCTCCGCGCCTCAACTGCGCGCAGGCCGTGCTCGAGCGTAGCGCCCACGTGGCGATCATGGACCACCATCCCTGTACCGCGCCGTTTGGCGACGTGGCCCTCATCCGCCCCGACGCCGCGGCGACTGGCGTGATCATCGCCGAGTTCGGCCTCTTCCTTGGCGCGCACATCACGCCCGAGATCGCGAACTGCCTGTTCTGCGCCATCGTCACCGACACGGGCCGCTTCCAGTACCAGAACGCCGACTCCGAAGCCTTCGAGTGCGCGAGCATGCTCGTCGACGCGGGCGCGAGTCCCTCGATGATTTCGCTCAACGTGTACCAGAGCTTCAGGCTCGCGTACCTGCACCTCGAGAGTGTGGTCATGGGTCGCATCGTGACGTTCGACCACGGTCGGATCGCCTACAGCTACGCCACGCGCAACGACCTCGAGCGCACGGGCGCGCGCCCCGACGAGTGCGACGGCCTCATCGACGTCGTGCGCAGCGTCGAGGGCTCCGAGGTGGCGCTCTTCCTCAAGGAGCTACCCGACGGCCGCGTGCGCGGCTACCTGCGCTCCAAGGGCAAGCACGACATCTCCGGCGTCGCCCGCCTGCTGGGCGGCGGCGGCCACAAGGCTGCGGCCGGCTTCACCTCCGAGGATGGCATCGACGCCACGCTCGCGACGGTGCTGCCGCAGCTCCAGGCGGTGCTCCATGCCGCCGACGAGGGACGAGACGTCGTCCCCACCAACCCGCAAATGAAACTCGAGCTTGGCAAAGGGGTCTGATATGCGTCGTGGGACGAGTGGCATCAACGCGCTCATAGGTGTCGACAAGCCCCTTGGCATGACCTCGCATGATGTCGTGGCGCACGTCCGCCGCGCGCTGGGCGAGCGCCGCGTGGGTCACGCCGGCACGCTCGACCCCGATGCGTCGGGCGTGCTCGTCGTGGGCGTGGGCCAAGGCACGCGCCTCATGGGCCTGCTCACGGCCGAGCGCAAGAGCTACATGGGCCTCGTGGTCTTTGGCTCCGAGACCGACACCGACGACGCCGAGGGCGCCGTCACCCGCACGGCCGACGTTCCCGCCTGGGCCTTCGACGAGGCCGCCGCGCGCGAGCGGCTGGCGTCGCTCGTGGGCAGCTTCATGCAGGTGCCGCCCGCCTACTCGGCCATCTCGGTGAACGGCGTGCGCTCCTATGCGCGCGCCCGCGCCGGCGAGCAGGTCGAGCTCGAGGCGCGTCCCGTGACGATTCACGCCGCCGAGCTCGTCGCCATCCAGAACGTCGATGGCGCCTGCGCCTGGCTCTGCTCGTTCGACGTCTCCAAGGGCTGCTACATCCGCGCCATCGCGCGCGACCTGGGGCGTGCCTGCGGCACGGCCGCTCACCTGGGCGGACTCACGCGTACGAGCTCGGGGTCCATCTCGCTGGGCTCGTGCGTGAACCTCGAGAGGCTCGAGGCCGAAGGGGCTGCCCTGCTTGACTCCGCGTCGCTCGACCCCGCGGCCTGCCTGGGCCTTCCCGCCCGCACCCTCACGGCCGCCGAGCTTGCTGATGCAGCCTGCGGAAAGCGCCTGCCCGTTGGCGCCGTGTCCTCGCAGGTGGCCGAGGGAGGACTCGTCTCGCTCGTGAACGAGGGCAAGCTCTATGGCGTCTGGCGCCGCGTCGGCCGTCAGCTCGTGAGCCAGACCAACTTCCCCGCGGGCATCATGGGAGTGCGCCCATGAGCGCCGAGCCACAGGCGGCAAGCCCGCTGGGCCCTGCCTGGGACCATGTCCTGAGCGCTCTCGAGCTCGCGAAGCGCCTGGTGGCGGGCCCCGCGCTCGACCAGGCGCTCCCGCATGCCCGCATTATCGGCACGGGCGAGCGCCTCTATGCCATGACCCCGCTGGGCGAGCGCATCGGCTCAGCCGCCGTCTCCTGCGTCTGCTCCGTGGGCGCCTTCGATGGTGTGCACGTGGGGCACCGTGCGCTCGTGACGTCGGCGGTGGACGAGGCCGCCGGGCGCGGGTGCGCCTCGGTCGCCGTGACCTTCTCGCCCGACCCCGCGGCGGTTCTGTCTGGACCGATTGTCAACGAGTCGCTGCTCAGCGTGGCTGACCGCGTGCGCATGCTCGCCACGCTGGGGGTCGATGCCGTGCTCGTCGTGCCGTTCGACGAGCGCCTGGCCGCAACGCCCCACGACCGCTTCCTCGTCGACTGGCTCGTGTGCCCGCTTTGCGCGGTGTCGCTGCACGTTGGCGCGAACTTCCGCATGGGCGCGGGCGGCCGCGGAGACGTTCGTGCCCTGGCCGCCGTGGGCAAGTCACTCGGCGTTGCCGTCCATGGCCACGAGCTCGTCTGCGAGGACGGGCGTGCGGTGAGTGCCACGCGCATCCGCGGCCTGCTCCACGAGGGCAAGGTCGAGGCGGCGGCCGGCCTGCTGCGCCGCTACCACCTCGTGCGCGGTCATGTCGAGCACGGCCGGGGCGAGGGCACCTCGTTTGGCTTTCCCACGGCCAACGTTCGCGTTGACGTCTCCGCCTGCCTGCCTGCCGAGGGCGTCTACGCCGCGCTCGTCTGCGACGGCTCCTCGGCCTGGCCCGCGGCCGTCAACGTCGGCGCACCGCGTTCCTTCGGGGGCGAGCAGGGCGAGCCCTTCCTCGAGGCCACGCTCGTGGGATTTCAGGGAAACCTCTACGGCGTCGAGCTGTCGGTGTCGTTTGTGGCGTGGCTGCGCGAGCCGCGCACGTTCGCGTCGCTCGACGAGCTTGAGCGCACGGTTCTGGGCAATGTCGCCTGGGTGAGGAGCTATCTGGGGGAGGGAGCGATCCTATGATCACGGACGAGGACAAGGAGCGGGTGCGCCAGGCGACCGACCTCGTTCAGCTCGTCTCCGAGACGGTCGTGCTGCGCCCGCGCGGCAACGACTTCTGGGGCTGCTGCCCCTTCCACCACGAGAAGAGCCCGTCGTTTCACGTGACCCCCTCCACGGGCCTGTGGCATTGCTTTGGCTGCAACTCGGGCGGAGACGTCTTCGACTACGTGATGCGCCGCGAGGGCCTCGACTTTCTCGACGCGGTGCGCTACCTCGCCGACCGCGCCCACATCGACATCGACGACGCCCCGCGCGGCGGCGCGCCCCGCGGCCCCAAGCGCACGCGCGTCATCGACGCGCTCGAGGCCGCCCAGTCGGCCTACGCGCTGCGCCTCATGCGCGGCAGGAGCGACGCGGCCGCCGTGGCCCGTCGCTACTTTGCGGGCCGCGGCTTCAACTCCGACATCTGCTCGCGCTGGCACCTCGGCTTTGCCGACCCCGGCGTGTCGCTCATGCGTGAGCTCACGGCCCAGGGCTTCTCGCGTGCCGAGCTCGAGGCGGCAGACCTCGTGTCGTCGCGCTCGGGACGCGCCCGCGACCAGTTCTACAACCGCGTTATGTTCCCCATCCACGACGAGCAGGGCCGCTGCATCGGCTTTGGCGGTCGCGTCATGGGTGACGCCAAGCCCAAGTACCTCAACACGCGCGAGACCAGCGTCTTCCACAAGTCAAAGCACATGTTCGCCTTCGACTACGCCAAGGAGAGCATCGCCGCGAAGGGCTACGCCATCGTGACCGAGGGCTACATGGACGTCATCTCGATGCACGAAGCGGGCTTCACCAACACGGTGGCCGCCCTTGGCACCGCCCTGTCGCTCGAGCACGTGCGCACCCTATCGCGCTTCGCCAAGACCATCGTCTGCATGTTCGACGGCGATGCGGCTGGCCAGCATGCCGCGCAGGCCGCCGTACGCTTTACCGAGAGCACGAAGGCTGCACTTACCTGCGTGGTGCTGCCCGACAACCAAGACCCCGACGAGTTCCTCAAGGCCCATGGCTCCGAGGCCATGAGCGAGCAGCTGCGCGGCGCGCGGCCCCTCATCGACTTCGTGCTCGACAAGACGCTCGAGACGCGCGATCTGTCGAGTCCGGGCCTACGCCTTGAGGCGCTCGACGAGGTGGCCAAGATCTTGGCCCCGCTCAAGGACTCCTACCTGCTCGACTCCTACGTCCAGCAGGTCGTAGGTCGCCTGGGCGTCGACGCCGAGGCCGCCAAGCGCAAGATTCGCGAGACGCCCGTCGAGGAGGTCGAGGACGCCTCGACTCGCTATGGAGCGCAGGCGCGCTACCAGGGTTGGCGTGGCCAGGGCAGGCAGGCGCGCCCGGCGTCCCCCGTCGAGGACGGTCCCAACTACGACGAGTTCGCCTACGACTACGTGCCGGAGGATTTCGGCTCGGACGTCGATCCTGCGATTGGTGCCGCCCCCGTGAAGGCTGCGCCGGCGGGGCCCTCGACCTTTGGCGACGACGCCCTCTCGACCGAGGACCGCACGCAGCTGCGCGCCGAGCGCAACCTGCTCGCGCTGCTCGCCAAGAATCCCGACGCCTTCCGGCCCTATGCCGACCGCATCTCGACGTTTAGCTGGGCTGACGCTCGTCATGAGACGATCGCCTGGGCCATCCTCGGCACGCCCGAGGGCACCACGCCCGCAGACGCCGTGAACCTCGCGACCCGCGTCTGCCCTGACGCGCCCAGGATCTTGAGCGCGAGCGAGTTCGACGCGACGAGCGGCTGGGACGAGAGCAAGAACGTCGAGTTCGTGGTGGGCGAGGCCGAGATCCGCTCGCTCGACAGGCGCATCGCCCAGCTCACGAGCGGCCTCTCCTCGGCCGACCCCGAGGCTATGCGCGCGGCGCTGGTCGAGCTGGGGCAGCTCAGGGAGCGGCGCGCCCGAGTGCGCGCGGAACAGCCGCTCGAGTAGGGCGCGCGGCAAGGCGCCGCGGGTGGGCGAACGCTCGCTTGCGGAGACGCGCGGCCGCGCGGGCCCATCTCGCCCAAGGGGGGTCGAACGGTCGCGTGGACGCATGGATTTTTCTATGTTTAAATGACATTTCCATGCTTACGCTGCATTGTTCAGGAGATACTAGAAATCATCTGTGCATCGTATGGACGTCGAGAGGAAGTCTGTGGCAACGACTAATAAGACCAAGAACGAACCGAAGCTTTCCTCCGAGCTCGAGGGGGCGCTCGGCCAGCTTGTTGAGACCGCCAAGGCCTCGGGCAGCGTCTCCGAGGACGACATCCAGGTTGCCCTGCGCGAGGTCGACGTCGATGACGACGAGCTCGAGGACCTCTATGGCGCCCTGCGCTCGCATGGCGTCGAGATCACAAGCGACGGCGACGACGTGCCCGTCGAGGACGGCTCCGACGACGAAGACTCCAACGACCGCATGGGTTCGTTCGACGATAACGACGATGACTCGACCCCCGTCGAGAAGATTCCCACGATTCCCAGCGCGCCCAAGCGCAAGAAGGGCTCGAGCCTCAAGAGCCGCCGTCGCCAGGACGCGGCCACCGTCATGCTCACCGGCGACCCGGTTCGCATGTACCTCAAGGAGATTGGCAAGGTCGACCTTCTGAACGCCTCCGAGGAGGTCCACCTTGCGATGAAGATCGAGGCGGGCACCGAGGCCGCTGAGAAGCTCGAGGCCCACGAGCGTGGCGAGCTCGAGCTCTCCCGCGTCGAGCTGCGCCGCCTCACGCGCGTCGAACAGATGGGCATGGAGGCCAAGCAGGCCCTCATCTCGGCCAACCTGCGCCTGGTCGTCTCCATCGCCAAGCGCTATGTGGGCCGCGGCATGCTGTTCCTCGACCTCATCCAGGAGGGCAACCTCGGCCTCATCCGCGCGGTCGAGAAGTTCGACTACACCAAGGGCTTCAAGTTCTCGACGTACGCCACCTGGTGGATTCGCCAGGCCATCACGCGCGCCATCGCCGACCAGGCCCGCACGATCCGCATCCCGGTCCACATGGTCGAGACGATCAACAAGCTCGTGCGCGTGCAGCGCCAGCTGCTGCAGGACCTTGGCCGCGACCCCACTCCCGAGGAGATTGGCGAGGAGATGGGCATGAGCGCCGAGAAGGTCCGCGAGATCCAGAAGATCAGCCAGGAGCCCGTGTCGCTCGAGACGCCGATTGGCGAGGAGGAGGACTCCCAGCTGGGCGACTTCATCGAGGACGCCCAGGCCGTGGCGCCTCCCGAGGCTGCGAGCGACTCGATGCTGCGCGAGCAGCTCGACCAGGTGCTCGATGGCCTGGCAGACCGTGAGCGCAAGGTCATCAAGCTTCGCTTTGGCCTTGAGGACGGTCACCCCCGCACCCTCGAGGAGGTTGGTCGCGAGTTTGGCGTCACGCGCGAGCGCATTCGCCAGATCGAGTCCAAGACGCTCATCAAACTGCGCCACCCGAGCCGCTCGAGCAAGCTCAAAGACTACATGGAGGAATAGTCCTCTCAGTGCTTGACCTTTACGCCCCGCCCAATACCAGCGAGCCGCTGCTATCGGGCGGGGCTTTCGCATGTCCTAGCCGGCGTGCCGCTCGTCCCTCTCGCGCCATCTTGGGTATGAACGGTATAGTTGAAGCTACTCGATTCGTATCAGACGCACGCAAGCCGTGCGTCACGCTGTCCGCCCCTCGCGCCAAGACGTGCGGAGCCGCTTTGGAGGTTGCCATGAGGCACAACCGTTTCGTTTCCGTACTCGTCGTGGCGCTGTGCTGCGTGCTTGCCCTGGGCCTCACGGCCTGCGGCGGCTCCGACTTCTCCGACGACGACTCAAACGCCATCGGTAGCGACATCTCCAGCCGCCTCGACGAGCTCAAGGCCGACTCGGGCGACTCGGTCGACCTCGTGAAGGACACGGTCAACACCTATGTGGGCAGCCAGCTCGAGGAGATGGGCGTCTCGGCCGATGAGCTCGTCGACGCCTACCTGCAGAGCTTCGACTACGAGATATCTGACATCTCCGGCTCGGGCGGCAGCGCCACCTGCAAGATCAAGCTCACCTGCCGCTCGGTCACGGGCATCATCGCGGACTTCCAGGCCAAGTCCAAGGGCATGACCCCCACCGAGGCCGGCGCCGTGCTGCTCCAGTGCGTCAAGGATGCCCCCGCCACCCAGCAGGAGGCCGATGCCTACTGCCAGAAGGGCTCGGATGGCTCCTGGGAGTGCCTGGAAGGCCTCAAGCAGGCGCTCGTGAAGCTCTGCTTCTAGCGTCGCCAGGTGTAGGGGTTCACATGTTCAACATCGTCCTGCTCGAGCCCGAGATTCCCGCCAACACGGGAAATATCGGCCGCACCTGCGTGGTCACGGGCTCGCGCCTGCACCTCGTGGGGCCGCTTGGCTTCTCGCTCAACGACGACCATCTGAGGCGCGCCGGCCTTGGCTACTGGCACAGCCTCGACGTTGCCACCTACGCAAACTGGGACGACTTCCTCGAGCGCTGCGGCCTTGTCGAGGGCGACGCCCGCCTGCACCTGCTCACTAAGAAGGCGCGGCGTACCTATGCCGAGTCGACCTATCGCGACGGTGACTTCCTCGTCTTTGGCAAGGAGTCGACGGGCATTGACGAGGGGCTGCTCGCCCGCATGCCCCAGCGTTGCGAGCGCATTCCCATGCTGCCAGACGCCGCCTCCATCACGGGCGCCGGCGAGTGGGCCGCCCGCAGCGGCAAGGCACGCGACCACGTGGCGCTCGCCCAGGACGTCTGCGGCAACTTCGTAGACCCCGATGACTACCGCATCAGCGCCCTCAACCTCTCGAACGCGGCGGCGATCGTTCTCTACGAGGCCCTGCGTCAGACCGGCTTCGAGGGAATGTAGCAGCTCATCGATTTAATGTCCTGCCAACGTGGTACTACTGTGGCCAAGCCCCCTTCCCGAGGCTTGGCCACTTCTTTTGGGGAGGACACCATGATCAGGTTCAGGCTCTCGTTCCTGCGTGCTGACCAGGGCATCGACGAGCTCGTCGTGAATGAATTCGAGCTCACGCGTGCGCTCAACAGCTATGTGGATGAGCACGGCCCCGCTTGCCTCATCGAGGTCAAGGAGTCGGCTACCGAGAACTACCACGTCGAGGCGGGCCCCTATGGGGCGGAGACGGACGCCGTTGCGGGTACGCGCCGCTGGCGCCGTATGGAGGGCTCAGACAGCGCCTGGGTCGAGGTCTCGGCCGAGGGCGACCCCAAGCCTGGCGACTGGAACCTCATGATCATCGAACCGTCGCACC
Source organism: Parolsenella sp. (assembly GCF_982402205.1). Taxonomy (NCBI): domain Bacteria; kingdom Bacillati; phylum Actinomycetota; class Coriobacteriia; order Coriobacteriales; family Atopobiaceae; genus Parolsenella; species Parolsenella sp. The sequence goes on from NZ_CEVYAT010000006.1 coordinate 13,813, forward strand.
CCAGGAGCCTCTACGAGCAGACGAGAATGGACCGCGACCTTGCCGACGCCAAGCTTAGGGTGCGCAAGAAGGAGGCTGGCTACGAGGACGAGCGGCCCCATGGCTCGCAGACCCCGTCCGAGAGTAAGCCGCGCACCATCAACGGCCGCATGGAGCTCGTCAACCCCGACGGCACATTTCCCACCGTCCTGCTTGAGCGCTTTGGCGAGGAGGAGCTGCGCCGTGCGGTGGAGGAGGAGCGCAGGCCCTCGGAGCCTCCCCGCCGCAAGGGCGGCTTCTCGCGCTACTTTGGCATCAGCATCAAGCTCAAGTAGGCGGCCGCAAGCTTGTCAAAAACGTGCGCTTGCCCGGCAACGGCGTTCTTGGCGCCGCCCTATCCCTCGAGAATCGCGATGACGCGGACGTGGGTCGAGAGGTAAAAGAAAACCCCGCCGCAAGCGACGGGGTCATCAAATTCTGGCTCCTCGGATAGGACTCGAACCTATAACAACTCGGTTAACAGCCGAGGGCTCTACCATTGAGCTACCGAGGAATCGGTACGCCTTGAAGTGCCGTGCACCCGAAGCGCGATAGCTAGTATACCTAAGCTCGAGCGACGCGCAAGCAGAAATTTGGACATTTTTTCGCAAATCTCGGATTCTTATGTGCCTTGGCCGTCTTCCGATGGCATCGCCGCAGCTCACGACTATCATGGCGTGTCGTTGATCCGCAATAATATTTTCGAACATCGTCACGGTGCCATTGGTGCCGGGGAGGTTGCATGCTCGTCTACCTCATCACTATCGCCGTCGCGCTTGGCCTGCTCGTGGCGGCCGAATACGGCTTTGCCGGCCGCCCCCGCGTTGCCCGCGCGCTGTGGGCCGCCGCCTTCGTGGTGCTGCTAGCGCCCGCGGCCCTGCGCTACGACATCGGCGTCGACTACAGCGCCACGATGGAGTCTGCCGGCTACCTCGGCTACTGGCAGCTCTACCACCTCTACGCCAACCAGCCCCCGGCGCTTGGCATGGACCCGGGCTTCTATCTGCTCATCCGCCTCCTTAACGTGTTTACCGACAACCCCCAGTGGATGTTCGCGACCATCTCCGCGGCGACCTACGCGCTCGTCCTGCGCGCCTGCAGGCGCCTGTCGCCCGTTCCCGTGCTGTCCGTGGCGCTCTTCCTCGTTGCGGGCTTCTACTTCGAGTCGTACAACATCGCGCGCCAGTGGTTTGCCATCGCCTGCGTGCTGAACGCCCTCGAGTGGGTGGGCCCCCTCGCGCTTACGCCCCATGCCTGCGGGAGGGGAGCGAACGCCGCGCGTCTGGTGGGGGAGACGTGCCCCCGACGCAGCTTCGCCCGCTACGCCCTCTGGGTGCTGCTGGGGGCCTCAATGCACCTGAGCTGCCTTCTGTGGCTGGTCGTCTGGCCCCTCACGCGCCTGCGTCTCACGCCCACCCGCGCCCTCGCCTGTCTCGTGGGCTTCGTTGCCGTGGCCTTCGCGGGCGTCCGCGTGGTGCAGGTCTTCTTCGCCCAGACGCGCTTTGGCCTCTACTTTGACCCTGCGAGCTCGGTCTACGTGGGGCCTCACCCGCGCGTGAACGCCATCGTGACCTCGGGCCTCACGTGGGCGTTCGCCCTGCTCGCACCCTACCTGGGCAAGCACCAGTCTCGTCGAGACGCCAAGTCCGCTGCCGAGAGGGGCGAGGCGCCCGGCGTAGCCATCGCGACCATCTCACTCGACCCCCTCGACTCGACGCTTCTGCTGTGCGCCACGCTCACCCTCGCCCTCAACGTCTCGGCCTTCTTCGTGCCCGCCATCGTCGACCGCGTGGCCCGCTACTTCGCGCCGATGCTCATCCTGCTCATGCCGCGCATGCTCGCCCACATCAAGGACGCCCGCCTTCGCCGCGTTTGCTGCGTGCTCGTCATCGTGGCTTGGCTCGCCGCCACCTACGTGCAGGTATTTGCCGGCGGCCAGTACGGCGTGGTGCCCTATCAGAGCGTATTTAGTGAGCGTTGCATGGCGGGGATTCTCTCGTAGGCCCTCGCTGGTATCATCCAACTATTAGTGCGCCGGCGTCATGCCCGCGCCCCGTGCCCCCGCGCGGATCTGTAAGCCCGTCAAGGAGACCCCATTGTCCCAAGACCAGACCTCGCAGGCGACCAGCGTCCCGGCCGCCGTCCCCGCGTCGCAGGCGTTCGCCAAGAGCGACCGCGCCAAGCAGAACTTCATCCTTCGCCAGCTCGTGGGCAAGGACTTCAAGCGCAAGTACCGCCGCAGCGTCCTCGGCGTCGTATGGAGCGTGCTCAATCCGCTGCTCATGATGATCGTCATGTCGCTCGTCTTCTCGTTCTTCCTGCGCTATGACTCCATCGAGCACTACCCGCTCTATCTCATCTTGGGCAACGTCACCTGGCAGATCTTCGCCGACTCCACCAACCAGGGCGTCACTTCGATTCTCGACGCGGCGCCGCTGCTCAAGAAGGTCCGCATTAACAAGACGGTGTTCCCCATCGAGCGCGTGCTCTTCTCGCTCGTGAACTTCGCCTTCTCGCTCATCGCGGTCGTGCTCGTCATGCTGTGGGAGGGCGTCATGCCCACCTGGACCGTCATCCTGCTGCCGGTCCTGCTCGTGCTGCTCATGGGCTTCTGCATCGGCATGAGCCTGCTGCTTTCGGCCCTCGCCGTCTTCTTCCGCGACGTCATCCACCTGTGGGGCGTCGTCATCCTCGCGTGGAGCTACGTCACGCCTATCTTCTGGCCCGTCAGCATGATTGCCCAGGTGCCCTACGCCTTCATGCGCGTCATCATGCTGGCCAACCCCATGTACAACTACGTGACGTTCATGCGCATGATCTTGCTGAACGGCCAGCCGCCCGAGCTCATCACGGTTGCCATGTGCGCCTTCTGGGCCGTCATCATGATCGCGATTGGCTACGCCGTCTTCCGCAAGCTCCAGCGCAAGTTCATCCTCTACATCTAGTCCACGCCGAAAGGTTGGTTTCTTAGCATGGCTGATAAGACCATCAACAACTCCAGCGAGGACTACGCCATCGAGGTCAACGACGTGTCGATGATCTTCAACATGGCGAGCGAGCGCCTCGACAACCTCAAGGAGTACTTCATCAAGCTGGCCAAGCGCGAGCTGTTCTTCGAGGAGTTCCGCGCGCTCGACCACGTGAGCTTCAAGGTTCGCCGTGGCGAGGTGCTGGGCCTGGTGGGCACCAACGGATCGGGCAAGTCCACGATGCTCAAGATCATCGCCGGCGTGCTCGAGCCCAGCGAGGGATCGGTGCGCGTCCACGGCAACATCGCGCCGCTCATCGAGCTGGGCGCCGGCTTTGACATCGAGCTCACTGCGCGCGAGAACATCTACCTCAACGGCGCCCTGCTGGGCTACACCAAGGAGTTCATCGACACCCACATCGACGAGATCGTTGAGTTCGCCGAGCTCAAGGACTTCATGGACATGCCGCTCAAGAACTACTCCAGCGGCATGGTGGCGCGCATCGCCTTCGCCATCGCCACGGTCGTCGAGCCCGACGTCCTCATCGTCGACGAGACGTTGTCGGTTGGCGACGTCTTCTTCCAAGAGAAGTGCGAGCGCCGCATCCGCGACTTCATCGAGAGTGGCAACGTCACCGTCCTGTTCGTGAGCCACTCGCTCGAGCAGGTCGAGCGCCTGTGTACGCGCTGCGTGTGGATCGAGAAGGGCCACCAGCGCATGATCGGTGACACCGACGAGGTCTGCCAGGCCTATCGAAAGCAGTTCAACTAATGGCGGCCGAGCAGGACGACGCGACCCCGGGCGCCGGCTCCATGCTTGGCCCCAAGGCCGAGCAGGACGTGGCCGAGCAGGACGTCGCAAAGAAGAGCGTCGCCGCCGTCGTCGTGACCTACAACCGCAAGGACCTGCTTCTCGAGTGCCTCGACTGCCTCTCCAGGCAGGACCTTGCTGGCTTTGCCGCAGGATATGAGCTGCAGGTCATCGTGGTTGACAACGCGAGCACCGACGGTACCGAGCAGGCCCTGGCGCCGCTCGTCGAGCAGGGGAGCATTGCCTACTACAACACCGGCGAGAACCTTGGCGGCGCGGGCGGCTTCAACTTTGGCATGCGCGTCGCGGTCGAGCGCGGCCACGACTACGTCTGGGTCATGGATGACGACTGCATGACCCACCCCGACACCCTGCGCGAGCTGCTGCTTGCCGGCGAGGGTCTAGAGGGGGAGTACGGCTACCTCACGAGCGTGTGCCTCTGGACCGACGGCACGCCCTGCTCGATGAACCGCCAGCGCCACCCGCTGCACACCACGATCGAGGACTTCTCGCCCGAGCTGCAGCCCTGCACGCTCGCGTCGTTCGTGTCGCTGTTCGTCCCGGCCGACGTCATCGCCGAGCTGGGGCTTCCCATCAAAGACTTCTTCATCTGGACCGACGATTGGGAGTTCACGCGCCGCGTCTCGCGCAGGTATCCGTGCTACGTGGTGGGCACGAGCATCGTCACGCACAAGTGCAAGACCAACGGTGCGGGCAACATCGCGCTCGACTCGGGCGAGCGCATCGCGCGCTTTCGCCTGGCCTACCGCAATGACATCGTTCTCTACCGTGGCGAGGGCGCCGCGGGCTATGCGTACGTGGCCGCCCGCGACCTCAACCACCTCGCGCGCATCCTGCTCGAGGCCAAGGGCCGCAAGCTCGAGCGCGCCCGGGCCGTCGTGGGCGGCACCCTCGAGGGCCTGCGCTTCCATCCCCAGATCGAGTACGTCAAGCGTCCCGAGAAGTAGCCGGGGCTTGGCTCTTCGGGCAATTGTCCCGATGCGCGACTACTTGGACCCAATTCGCACAAACATGAAGAGATGGCTGGCTTCCCCCCCGTGGGAGGCCAGCCCTTTGCATTTGCGTACCAGCAGCTGCGTCATGGTCTCACGTATGACAAGGGGCCGGCTTTCCCAGGCGGAAAGCCGGCCCCCGATACCAGTTCTTCGTGGCAACAGCCCGCTACTTCATGCCAAGGTGGCTTCGCCAGTAGGCTTCGCCCGTCATCGTGGGGAAGGCGTCCCTGTAGGCCTGTGCGACGCGCTCGTGCTCGAGCTGCCAGCGCTTCTTGAGAGATCGCTCGCGCGCTATGATGCGGCGGTTGCGCTCGCGGTCCATCTCACGGACGGCGGCCTTCTCGCCCGTGGCATCGAGCACGACGATCGTGCGGGTCGCGCGGGTGTCGATGTCATAGTCCACGTCGGTGAGACGCTGCATGTGGCCGGGGGTCTTGCGCAGCAGTGCGTCGGGAAGCAGGTGCTTGTCGCCCGGGATGGACTTCACGAGCTTGCCGGCAAGGCCCAGCCTGCGGTGCTGGGTGGGCTTGATCTCATCCAGGCGCGCGGCGGCGACGAGCTCGGGGTCGAGCTCGCTCACGGGCACGAACTTATCGTTGAGCTGGCCGTTCTTGCGCATGAGGGCGCTGCCGTCTGCCTCCATGAGCCACTCGGGGCCGCGCAAGTAGTCCTCAACGCCCTGCAGCAGCAGCTCGGCCGCGCCGTACTCGAGGTCGCGGCGGCGCAGCATGACGTTGCGCCAGACGCGCGTCATGAACAGCTCGGTGTTGACGAAGCCGTCGCAGGCGGCCATGACGAGGAAGTTGCGCACGTACTGATAGCAGTCGACCGAGGCACGCGGGCGCCCCTCGAAGCTCTCGTGCCACACGCAGATGCCGTTCATCGTCATGTAGGTGGGCTTCGAGCGCAGGCCGTACTCGACGTCGTCGCAGCGCACGAAGACCGGCAGGGGCAGGCCCTTCTCGCGGATGTTGGCCACCGGGATGCACGAGAACCACCAGGCGCCGTAGGCGTTGTCAACCTCGACATTCAGGCGCTCGTTCTCGACCACCTGGTCGAGGCGGTCGACGTAGAGGTCGGGCTTGACCTTGCGGTAGACGCCGCTGCGCAGCACGTGGCTCACGTCCTCGAACAGGCGGCAAGGCTGCTCGACGGAGAGCATTGCGCCGTTCACGAAGGCGTCCTTGTAGGCGTCACTGGCGAGCGCCAGCAGGTTGTAGGTGCGTTTGATGCTCTCGGGGAAGACGTGTACGTCGTCGTCCATGAGGACCACGTGGGTGAAGCCCTCGCCCGAGTCGAGCGCGGCGAGCATGCCGCGGGCAAAGCCGCCGGCGCCGCCCACGTTCTCGTTGCCGATGACCGTCACGAGGTCGTCGGAGAGGGCGTCGGCGTCGAGCGTGCGGCCGTTGTCGACCACGAACATGTGGAAGTGGCCAAAGATGGGGTCTGCCTCGCTCGCCATGCTCGAGCGCATGAGTTCGATGTTGGGGACGATGTAGTGCTCCTTCTTGAAGGTGGTAGTGGAGAGCGCGAGCTCAATGGGGCGCACGCGCCCCTCGTCCACCTGGGCCGCCCAGTGGCCGCCGTGCAGCAGGGTCCTGCCGCAGGGGAGCAGCTCGAAGGCCACGAGGTCCATGCCCGCGGTGTCGACCGTGGCACTCACGGCCGCCACCTCGCCCTCGTTGGGCTTGACGGTGATGCGCGACAGCTCGACGGTGTTCTGGGCCTCGGCCTTGGCGCCCTGGGGCATGCCCTTGACGATGACCTCGCAGGCGTCGCCCGAAAGCGCGAGGTGCAGGACGACCTCGCCGATGCCGCAGTAGGTGCGCCACTTGGCGGCGGAGCACGCGTTGAGGAAAGTCATGAAGTCGGTGGGCTCGCTCACCACGAGGGCGCCCGCCTCGTCGAAGGCGAGGGGCTTCGCGGCAAACGCGTAGAGCTCGTCGTGGCCCGCGAGATGCTCGGCGGGCCTCAGAAGGATGTTCGCTAGCTTGTGCTCGATCATGTCCGTAACTCCTGTGCGTCGTGCGTAGTCCGAATGGAGCCACAATTCGTGGCGTTGCATGCATTCCTGAGTAGTATAGTGGTCAAGACCTTTAAGACGGTGCGGGACACCGGCAAGGATTTGGAGCGTGAGCGCTCCCCACATGAACCACCTATGCAGACGTCCCGGGCCGTATTAGGCACAGGCGTCTTTTTTTGTGTGAAGGGAGCCACATGGAACAGATCGCACCCAAGGCGACCATCATGGACGGCGCGGCGATGGCACGAGCCCTCACCCGCATCGCCCACGAGGTCATCGAGCGCAACAAGGGGGCGGAGAACCTCGCGATCGTCGGCATCGTGCGCCGTGGCGCAAACATCGCCAACGAGATTGCCGACGAGATCGAGAAGATCGAGGGCATCCGCCCGCCCGTGGGCAAGCTCGACATCAGCTTCTACCGTGACGACGTGACGCGTCGCGTCGCCCCCGTCATCCACAAGACCGAGATCAACTTCGACGTCGACGGCAAGGATATCATCCTGGTCGACGACGTGCTGTTCAGCGGCCGCACGGTCCGCTCGGCTCTTGACGCGCTCATGGACTTTGGCCGCCCCGCGACCATCCAGCTCGCCGTCATGGTCGACCGCGGCCATCGTGAGCTGCCCATCAGCGCCGACTACGTGGGCAAGAACGTTCCCAGCTCCCACGAGGAGGACGTCCGCGTCTTCGTCGAGTCCCTCGACGGTCGCGACGCGGTCGAGATCTGGGACATCGAGGCCGAGAAGCAGGCCATCGCTAACAAGGAGGTCAGAGACTAGATGCTCTCCGTACGCAACCTCATTAACACGACGGACCTTACGGCCGACGACATCACGCAGATCCTCGACACCGCCCGCTCGATGGAGGAGATCAACCACCGCACGATCAAGAAGGTGCCTGCCCTGCGCGGCCGCACGATCGTGAACCTCTTCCTCGAGGCCTCCACGCGCACGCGCTCCTCGTTCGAAATCGCCGAGAAGCGCCTCTCCGCCGACTCCCTGAACGTCCAGGGCTCCAGCTCCTCGGTCTCCAAGGGCGAGTGCCTCGAGGACACCATCAAGACGCTCGACTCCTATGGCATCGACATGTTCGTCTGCCGCGCGCGCAACGCCGGTACCGCCGAGCGCATCACCCAGTACACCGACGCCCGCGTCATCAACGCCGGCGACGGCAAGCACGCCCACCCCACGCAGGCCCTGCTCGACCTCTACACGATGCGCGAGCACTTCGGCAAGCTCGACGGCCTCAAGGTCGCCATCGTGGGCGACCTGCTGCACAGCCGCGTCGTGGGTTCGCTCGCGCCCGCGCTGCGCACCATGGGCGCCAAGGTCACCCTGGTGGGCCCGCCCACGTTCCAGCTCCCCGAGCCCGAGGTCTTCGGCGCCGAGGAGACCTATGACTTCGACTCCGTCATCGAGGATGCCGACGTCGTCTACATGCTGCGCGTCCAGCTCGAGCGCATGGAGGGCGCCACGATTCCCTCCAAGCGCGAGTACAACCGCCTCTGGGGCCTCAACGCCGAGCGTCACGCCCGCATGAAGGAGGGCGCGCTCGTCATGCATCCGGGCCCGATGAACCGCGGCATGGAGATCGACTCGATCCCCGCCGACGCCGAGAACTCGTTCGTGACCCGCCAGGTCGCCGCGGGCCTCTACACCCGCATGGCCGAAATGTACCTGCTGCTTGGAGGAGAAGAGAATGCTGCTGATTAAGGGCGCCCACGTCGTTGACCCCCAGGTTGGTCTCGACGGTGTCTATGACGTGCTGGTCGAGGGCGAGCGCATCGCCAGGGTTGGCGAGCAGATCCGCACCCCCGAGGGCGCCGAGGTCATCGACGCCGCCGGCAAGTACCTCGTCCCCGGCCTGACCGACATCCACGTCCACTTCCGTGACCCGGGCTACGAGTACAAGGAGACCATCGAGACTGGCTCCGCCGCCGCTGCCACCGGTGGCTTCACCGATGTCGCCACGATGCCCAACACCGACCCTGTCGTCGACTCGGGCGAGGGTATCCGCTACCAGATCGCCAAGGGCGACGCCGCCGGCCTCGTCCACGTCCGTCCCATCGGCGCCTGCACGCGCGGCGAGAAGGGCGAGGCGCTTGCCGAGATCGGGGACATGGTCGCCGAGGGCGCCTGCATGTTCTCCGACGACGGCCACGGCGTCCAGAGCGCCGGCATGCTGCGCACCGTGATGGACTACGTGCGCCAGTTCGATCGCGCCGTCGCTTGCCACTGCGAGGTCCGATCGCTCACCGAGCACGGCATGGTCAACGAGGGTCGCGCCAGCACGCGCCTGGGCCTCGCCGGCTGGCCCGCCGCCGGCGAGGAGATCGAGATCGCCCGCGACATCGAGCTGTGCCGCCTCACGGGCTGCGCGCTGCACATCTGCCACATCTCGACCGCCCACGGCATGGAGCTCGTTCGCGCCGCCAAGGCCGAGGGCCTTCCCGTCACCGCCGAGGTCTGCCCGCACCACCTCTTCCTCGACGAGTCCGCGCTCGACGACACCTACGACACCAACCTCAAGATGAACCCGCCCTTGCGCCGCGCCACCGACGCCGCGGCCCTTCGCGAGGGCATCGTCGACGGCACGATCGACTGCGTCGTCACCGACCACGCCCCGCACGCCCTCCACGAGAAGGAGTGCGAGTTCGAGATCGCCCCGTTCGGCGTCGTGGGCCTCGAGACGAGCCTGCCGCTGATGCTCACGAACCTCGTGGCTACCGGCAAGATGAGCTGGCAGCGCCTCGTCGAGGTCATGTGCGTGAACCCGCGCAAGGTCGCGCGCCTCGCCCCCGTGCGCGTCGAGGCCGGCTCCGTGGCCGACCTCACGCTCATCGATCCCGATGCTAGCTTCGAGGTCACGCCCGAGACGTTCGCTGGCAAGCAGCACAACTCGGCCTTCATGGGCGCCAAGCTCAAGGGCCGTGCGGCCGACACGGTCGTTGCCGGCAAGCACGTCCTTCGCGACGGCAAGCTCGCCTAAGTTCTTCGTCTTGTCCGGTGCCCGCTGGCCTTCGCGGCCCGCGGGCACCTTTGGCCACCGCCAGCCCGCCAGGGCCCGCGGTGGCCTTCCCACACAGGAAACGAAAGGAGAGACATGGCAACACCCACCCCATCGCCCGCGCGCATCCATGACTTCGCCATTCGCGAGAACGTGCCCGTGGCCGAGGGCGTCATGCGCCTCACCATCGAGGCCCCGCGCCTGGCGGCCGCCATCCGCCCCGGCCAGTTCATGAGCTTCGCCGTCCCCGGCGACACCACCCAGCTCATCCGCATCCCGCTGTCGTTTACCAGCGCCGATGCCGAGGCCGGAACCGTCACCACCTTCTACGCCGTCGTGGGCGACGGCACGCGCCGCCTCGCCGCCATGCAGCCCGGCGACACCTCCACCGTCCTCGGCCCCGGCGGCCACGGCTGGACCATCCCGGCCGGCGCCAAGCGCGTGCTGGTCGTAGCCGGCGGCATCGGCATCACGCCCATCATCGCCGCCGCCAGCCTGGCCCGCGAGGCGGGCGCCGAGGTCGACGCCGTGGTGGGAGCCCTCACGGCCGCGAAGCTCTGCGGCATCGACGAGCTCAAGGCCCTGGGCTGTGCCGACGTGCGCGTCACCACCGACGACGGCACGGCCGGCACCAAGGGTTTCGTCACCGCCGAGGTTGGGCCCCTGCTCGACCGCGGCTACGACGCCGTGCTCACCTGCGGCCCTGAGCCCATGATGCGTGCCGTGGCCGCCCAGGCCCGCGGCGCCGAGACGCGCTGCCAGGTTTCGCTCGAGCGCATGATGACCTGCGGCTTTGGCGCCTGCAACACCTGCAACGTCGAGACGGTCGACGGCATGGTGGGCGCCTGCATGCACGGTCCGGTCTTCGACGCGAGGAGGGTCGTCTGGTGAGTACCCCCAACATGGCCGTCAACCTCGGCGGCATCGAGATGAAGAACCCCATCAACACCGCGAGCGGCACCTACGGCTTCGGTGCCCAGTTCGAGGGCTTCTACGACGTGAGCTGCCTTGGCGCCATCACCACCAAGGGCTGCGCCGCAAAGCCCTGGCCGGGCAACCCCGCGCCGCGCATGGCCGAGGTCACGAGCGGCATGATGAACTCCGTGGGTCTGCAGAACCCGGGCGTCCGCGGCTTGGTCGACGGCTACGGCGACTACCTGCAGGGCCTGTCTGACAAGGGCACCAAGGTCATCTGCCAGGTCGCCGGCCACTCCGTCGACGAGTACGTTGAGGCCGTCGAGCTCTTCGAGGAGCTCGCCCCCTTCGCGGCCGGCCTCGAGATCAACATCAGCTGTCCCAACATCGCGGCCGGCGGCTGCGCCATGGGCTCCACTCCCGAGGGCGCCGTTGAGGTCATCCGCGCCATCCGCCCGCGCACGAAGCGCCCGCTGCTCGTGAAGATGGCTCCCGCCCGCGTCGTCGACGTCGCCAAGGCGCTCGAGGCCGAGGGCGCCGACGTCCTCACGGTCATCAACTCCATCTCGGGCATGTCGATCGACGTCAACACCCGCAAGAGCCGCCTGTCGCGCCCCACCGGTGGCATGAGCGGCCCTGCCCTCCACCCCATTGCCGTGCGCATGGTCTGGGAGGTCCACAACGCCGTTGACCTGCCGATTGTTGGCGTGGGCGGCGTCATGAGCGGACATGACGCGGCCGAGTTCATCCTCGCGGGCGCCACGAGCGTCTCGGTTGGCATGGCCAACCTCGTCGACCCGATGGCCGCCCCGCGCATCCTCGACGAGCTCACCGAGTGGGTCGTCTCCCAGGGCGTCTCCAGTGTGACTGAGCTCATCGGCGCGTTCGAGGGATAGGGGAGAGCCATGGGAAGGTTTGACAACCTGAGCGCCCGCGAGCGCATCATGGTCGCGCTCGACTGCGGCCCCGACGAGGCGCGCGAGCTGGCGGCCAAGCTCGAGGGCCATGCCACGTGGCTCAAGGTGGGCATCACGCTCATCTACGACGGTGGCCTGCCGCTCGTCTCCGAGCTCAAGCAGCGCGGCTTCAAGATTTTCGTCGACTCCAAGTTCCACGACATTCCGCACCAGGTGCGCGGTGCCGTGCGCAGCGCCGCCCACAGCGGCGCCGACCTCGTGACCGTTCACGGCTCGGGCTCCGAGGCCATGCTTCGCGCCTGTCACGAGGGTGCCGAGCAGGCCCAGGCCGAGTTTGGCCACAAGCCCTACGTCATCGCGATCACGGTGCTCACGAGCATGGACGCCGACGAGCTCGCCAAGGTGGGCGTCACGCGCCCCATTCCCGAGCAGGCTGCCTCGCTCGCCAAGCTCGCGGTCGACTCCGGCCTCGACGGCATCGTCTGCTCGCCCAGGGAGGCCCGCGAGATGCGTGAGCTTCTGGGCCCCGATGCCCTCATCGTGACGCCCGGCGTGCGCCCGGCCGGCGCCGCCCTTGGCGACCAGAGCCGCGTGGCCACGCCCGCGGCCGCGATTGAGGCAGGCGCCAGCCACATCGTGGTGGGCCGCCCCATCACCCAGGCCGAGGACCCGGTTGCCGCCTTCGAGGCGATCGTCTCCGAGCTCGAGGCCGCCAAGTAGTCGCCTGGCACCACATCTGAGCACGCCGTTTGCTCCCGCGTCGCCGTCCGTGCACCTTTGCGCAACCGAAAGGGCACAAAAAGGACAGACGCGGGAGCAATTCTTTTGAAGTTCTTGCAAAACGGCTGCTAAATTGCCATAGTTGCTTACAGCCGATTCGAGAGGGGCGCTTCCCCTCTACGGTTTTTTGTTTGTTCAGCAATGTTTGGAGGAAACAATGGCTCTCCCTCAGCTTTCCGAGGAGCAGCGTGCTGCCAACCTGAAGAAGGCCGCCGAGGCCCGTCACGCCCGTGCCGAGCTTCGCGAGAAGATCAAGACCGGCCAGGTCGACCTCAAGTACGTCCTCGACTCCGATGACCCCGCCGCCACCCGCATGCCGGTCCGCGCCCTCATCGAGTCCCTGCCGGGCTACGGCAAGGCCAAGGCCGCCAAGATCATGGACGAGCTCGAGATTTCCCCGAAGCGCCGCGTCCAGGGTCTCGGCCTGCGCCAGCGTGAGGCCCTCCTCGAGATTCTCTCGAAGTAGTGCCGCGCACACCAAGACTGTTCGTTGTTTCCGGGCCGTCGGGCGCGGGGAAGGGCACGCTGGTCTCCCTGGTGAGGGAGCAGCGCCCCGACCTCGGCCTGACGGTTTCGGCCACAACGAGGCAGCCACGCCCCGGAGAGGTGGACGGCGTCTCGTACCACTTCCTAACCAATGAGGAGTTCTCCGCCCGCGTCGAGCGCGGTGAGTTCCTCGAGTGGGCCCACGTCCACGGCAACTGCTACGGCACCCTCAAGAGCGAGGTCGACCGCAACCTTGCGGACGGCCACTCCGTCATCCTCGAGATCGACGTACAGGGTGCCCTCAACGTGCGCAAGTCCTATCCCGACGCGGTCCTGGTCTTCATCGAGCCGCCCTCCATGGAGGTGCTCGAGGAGCGCCTGCGCGGTCGCGGCACCGAGGACGAGCAGACCGTTCGCCTCCGCATGGCCGACGCCGCCGGAGAGATGGAGAAGGCCTGCGAGTACGACGAGCGCGTTGTCAACGATGACCTTCACCAGGCTGCCGCGCAGCTCATGCGCGTCCTGGACTCTCATGAGATGAATTGAGGTACCAAGTAATGTCTGTTATCAAGCCCGAGATTGACGACCTGCTGGAGAAGACCGAGCACAACCCGTTCCTGCTGTGCTCCGTCGCCTCCAAGCGCGCGTGCGACATCAACAACATGCTGCGCGGCCAGCACCTCCGCGTGACGGCCATCCAGGACGTCGATGACATCACCACCGTCGTCTCCGGCCAGGACACCACCACCATCGCCATGGAGGAGATCGCCAACGGCACGCTTGGCTACGTCAAGGAGGACTTCGACGAGGCCATCAAGGACACCAACACCAGGATTGGCGAGTAGCCCGTGTCGTCTCACGTCTGCCTCGTCCACTATCACGAGATTGGCCTGAAGGGAAAGAACCGCTCGACCTTCGAGCGTCAGCTCATAACCAACCTCAAGCGAGCCCTCAAGGGACGCTCGGCCCACGTCGAGCGCCTGAGCGGCTACGTGCGCGTCCACTTTGACGATGGCCAGGTCCCCGAGGACGTGCCCGGCATCATCGCCCGTGTCCCTGGCGTGGCCCGCGTCTCGGTTGCCTGGCGCTGCGAGCGTGTCCCTGAGCAGTACAACGAGGCCGCCATCGAGAGCCTCAGGGCCTGTGGCGACTTCACTTCGTTCAAGGTTCATGGTCGTCGCTCCAACACCGACTATCCCATCCACAGTATCGAGCTCAACCGCCAGGTGGGCGCGGTGCTGTGCGAGGCCTTCCCTGAGAAGAAGGTCCAGATGCACCATCCCGACGTCACGGTCAACGTGCATGTCGTGCAGGCAGACGTCTACGTCTATGCCGATGCCGCCTCGATGCGTGGTGCCGGCGGCCTTCCCGTGGGCACCGCCGGCAAGGTCGTGACGCTGCTTTCGAGCGGCTTCGACTCCCCGGTCGCCACCTGGATGGTTGGGCGCCGCGGCGCCACCTGCGTGCCCGTGCACTTTTCGGGCAGGCCCATGACGAGCGACGCCTCCGAGTGGCTCACACAGGACATCGTGCGCGCGCTCGAGCCCGCCGGCATCATCGGCCGCCTCTACGTCGTGCCGTTTGGCGAGTGCCAGCGCGAGATCTCGCTCAAGGCGCCCCAGTCGCTGCGCGTGATCATGTACCGTCGACTCATGTTCGAGGTTGCCCAGGCCATCGCCGAGCTCGAGGGCGCCAAGGCACTCGTCACCGGCGAGTCGCTGGGTCAGGTTGCCTCGCAGACGCTCGACAACATTACGGCCACCAACGACGTCGCCCGCATCCCGGTCTTCCGCCCGCTTATCGGCACCGACAAGATCGAGATCATCGAGCGTGCCCAGCAGATTGGCACCTACGACATCAGCGCGCAGACGGCTCCGGATTGTTGCACGCTGTTCATGCCGAGGCGCCCCGAGACGCACGCCCACCTCGACGCCGTGCGCCGTGCCTGGGAGACGTTCGACCACGACGCCATGGTCAAGCACCTCATGGAGACGGTCGAGTATATCGACTTCAATTCCTGCCCGTCGTACCGGCCGCCGCGCGAGCTCAAGGCCCGTCACCGCGAGCTTGCTCCTGCCGAGTGGCCCGTTGCCGACGACGATGTCAACACTGAGGTTTTGCAGGGCTAGTTGATAACTCGTCCTGCTGCCCTCTAGCTGCTGCTTCTTACGCGCCCGGCTCCGTTTTCAACACGGGGTCGGGCGCTTTTTTGTACCGATTCGGCCCGATTCTGTCAGCTTTTGGACAGGTTCGTGTCTGTCCGCCCGGGACTTTCTTGCGCCCGGGCGCATGGGTGGCCTCCTGCTTTGGCACCATGGCGCCAGGAGGTGGTGCTATGGTGCAGATGAGAAGGAATGGGCGTGTGAACGGCAAGGCTATGATCGTTGTCGCTGGCCTCGTCGTGGCCGTTGCGCTTGCGGTGGTTGCCGCGCTCGTGCTGCCGGCGCGTGGCGGCGTGGTGATCGAACGTGATGCGGCCGCGACGACGGAGGCAACGACGAGCGACGTGCCAGCGGCCACTGCGGGTGCGGTAACGCCTCCGCAGGTTATCGTCGTGCACGTGGATGGCGCGGTCGCGGCACCGGGCGTGTACGAGCTTGGGGAGGGCCATGCGCGCGTGACCGATGCGGTCGCCGCGGCGGGAGGACTCGTCGATGGCGCCGACACGGCCAGCGTGAACCTGGCGGGTCAGGTCACAGACGGGCAGAAGGTCTACAT
>NZ_CEVYAT010000007.1:0-26785 GCF_982402205.1 Parolsenella sp.
TCAACGTGCCGGTGGACGTCTACGACCCCGAGTACACCGGCGCCGACATCAAGGCAGGCGTGCAGACCCTCAACGGCGACCAGGCCCTGAAGCTCTGCCGCGCGCGCCACGCCTACGACAAGTACGGAGCAGGCGACTATTACCGCACGGCCAACCAGCGCATGGTGCTGGGCGCCATTCTCAAGAAGGCCCTGAGCGGCAACCCCTTCACGCTGCTGGCGACGCTCAACACCGCGAGCAACAGCGTGTCCACCGACATCACGGGCATCGAGCTCATGCTGTTGGGCGCTCGCTTCGTTGGGTTCAACATGAGCACGAACCTCTACTCGGCTCTTGAGCCCACTACCAGCAGCTATGAGGGCGGTATCTGGTACGAGCGTGTAGACGAGGCAAAGTGGCAGACCATGATGAGCCGCGTAGGCCAGGGACTGCCGCCCTACGAGGACAGCTCCGAGGACCCCACCGCCGGCGTCGCCGCCAACGCAAACTAGGCTCGACAAGCGGCGTAGCCATTAGGCAGAATACAGCTCGGCCAAATAACACGCCAAATAGGTAACCTCACTCGGCGTCCTCCAAAGTGGCCAGGCTTCTCACCCAGCAAACCGCCAGTTGGCAGCTGCCAACATAAGGGGGGCTGCTCAGCATCATCGTCAGAGGTTACCTACTTGCTGTCTTTTTTCGATTTGCGCATCAAATCCCTAAAAAATGAGGCTGGCGCCAGCCAGCCTCACCCTTTTCCCTACACCCCGGCAACCGGACCTAGTAATGGCCCGGCGACGCAGCGTCCTCGCAACACCGTAAACAGCAGGCGGGCCTGGACAACCCTCGCAAACGTCAGGCGGGGCGGAGCATGCCGAAGTGAAAGGCTAAGGGAGATTGCGCAGCAATCTGTCCTTTCACGAAGGCATGCTCTGCCCCGCCATCGAGCGTCTAGGCAAAACCAGGCCCGTCGTCGGACACGTCTACACGTTGAAGCGGAAGTGCATCACGTCGCCGTCAGCCACGACGTAGTCCTTGCCCTCCATGCGGAGCTTGCCAGCAGCCTTGCAACCCTGCTCGCCACCCAGCTCAACGTAGTCCTCGTAGCTCGCGACCTCGGCCTTAATGAAGCCGCGCTCGAAGTCTGAGTGGATGACGCCGGCGGCCTGCGGTGCCTTGGCGCCCACGGGGATCGTCCAGGCCTTGACCTCCATCTCGCCAGCCGTGAAGTAGCTCTGCAGGCCCAGCGTGCTGTAGGCAACACGCGCGAGAACGTCCAGGCCGCTCGCCTCGATGCCCAGGTCGGCCAGGTACTCCGCGGCCTCCTCGGCGTCGAGCTCGGATAGCTCGGCCTCGATCTTGGCGCACACCGGAATGGGCTTGATGCCATCGATGGGGGCAAGGTCAGCGCCCAGGTCGTCCTCGTCGACGTTGGCAACGTAGATGATGGGCTTGAGCGTCAGCAGGAAGAGCTCGCGGGCGGCAGCGCGCTCGTCGTCGGTCATGTCCATGGTGGCGGCGCGGTTGCCGTCGTTCAGCCACTCGACCAGGCGTTTTGCTACCTCGAGCTTAGGGGCGAGCTCCTTGTCGCGGCGCGCCTCCTTCTCCAGCTTGGGAATCTGCTTCTCGAGCGTCTGGATGTCGGCGAGGATGAGCTCGGTCATGATCGTGTCGGCATCGCCCGCGGGGTCGACGAAGTCTGCCGTACGGCCAACCTCGCGCATGACGTTGGGGTCGGAGAAGTAGCGCACGACCTCGCAGATGGCATCGGTCTCGCGAATGTTGGCCAGGAACTGGTTGCCCAGGCCCTCACCCTCGCTCGCGCCCTTGACCAGGCCGGCGATGTCGACGAACTCGACCGTGGCGGGCACGATGCGGCCCGGGTGCACGATGTCGGCAAGCTTCTGCAGGCGGCCGTCGGGCACGTCGACGATGCCCACGTTGGGCTCGATCGTGGCGAAGGGGTAGTTGGCCGCAAGACCGCCCTTCTTGGTGAGGGCCGTGAACAGGGTGGACTTGCCAACGTTGGGCAGGCCAACGATGCCGATGGAGAGAGACACATTCATTCCTTCCTGAGCTGCCGGGCGCCTGGCCCAGCTGCCAGCGGGGGCGCTGGCGCCATACGTTCAGCCCAACGAATCGGGCGGTTTTACCTAGTTGTCGTTGCCACCAAGGTCGAGCTTGTCGAGGAAGTCGAGGCCGCGCTTGAGCTGCTCCATGCCCTGCTTCTTGAGCTTCTCAACCTCGGCCTTCTGCTCGGCCTGGCGCTTCTTGCGCTCGACCTCCTCCTTGTCGGGGACAACGAGCTCGGCGGCGTCGTAGCTCTCGAACGCGAGAGCCTTCTCGCCGCAGGCGCGCAGGCACGCGCCGCACTCGTTGCAGTAGGAAGCCTCGACGGAGAAGATGCCGTTCTCGCTCAGCTCGCAGGCGTGCGTGGGGCAGATGTCGACACACTCGCCGCACGAGGTGCAGCGCTCGGAGTCGCACACCGGGCGCTGGGGCTTGAAGCGCACCGCATACTTGGGGTGACGCTGCAGCGTCGAGAGCAGCAGCTGCCTGCGCTGCGTGAGGATGCGGCGCTTGCGTGCCGGAGCGGGAGCCGAGGCGCCCTCGATCGAGCGGGTGAGCGCGTTGATGCGGCGCGTGTTCTCGTCGAGCTTCTTGGTGATGGTGCGCGCGGCGGCAATGGCCGGGTTCACGGCGCCCAGAGCATTCATGCCCTGCTTGCCGATGCTGTTGATGAACTCGCGGCGCTCGAACTCGTGGTTCTTGGTGTGGTCGAGGGCCTTCTCGTCGATCTCGACACCCATGCCCTTGCCCGCGAGCTCCTCCGCGGCGCCAATGTTTTCGGCCAGCGCGTCCTCGCCCGTGGTGTTGCGGCAGCGGTCGCAGATGCCAAGCGGCAGGTAGACCGAGACGTTGGGGTAGTCGGCGAGAATGGCGTACCAGACCTCGGTGGGCACGCACCCCACGCAGGGCAGTACGACCTCGTTGCCCTCGGGCATGCGACCCAGCGCACGCGTGCAGGTGACATAGGCGTGCTCGAACGCCGTGGCGGCGCGAACGATGCGGTCGTAGAGCTTGCGCGGGGTAATCTGGAACGCGGTGAAGCTCTCGGACGGGCAAGCAGCCGAGCACAGGCCGCACTTGCGGCAGGTGTCGGCGATCTCGATGCCGCCCTCGGACATGTCGATGGCGTTGACCGGGCAGATGTCACGGCACAACGTGCACGCCTTCTCGCTTCCGGCCTTGCAGGCCACGCAGTTGTTGACGTTGGCGCGAGGACGTTCCTTGTAGTCTGCCGGATTCCAGGTCTTGACCTCTTCGGGATTGGCCGACAGCGCATTGGCAACGTCAGTCACGGGATTGGACAGCGCCTGCCAGTCGTTGCGTATGTCGATGAACTCGTCGAGCAGATCCCGCTTCTCGGCCATGTCTCTCCCTTTCGAGCAACGCCGCTCCCCGGCGGCATAACTGTTCAATGATACCGCGCCCAATAGAGCTCCCAGGCGTTGCCAAGCAAACATCCCGCAGCACACAAAGTGCGTGAGGACGTTTACGACCAACGCCCGGGAGCCCCGGGCATCCGGCCCGTGCCGCCGCAGGCGAATAGCCACCCCATGCGCTCGCACTCCCCGCACGTTAGCTACGCATCGACGGCGAAAACAGCAGAAGCCCCGGTCGGCGTTGCCAAGCAAACATTCCGCAGCGCGCGTAGCGCGCGAGGACGTTTGCGGGCAACGACGATCCGGGGCTTCGTCATCTAACGACCGAGCCGGCGATCGGGCTTAGTACATTCCGCCACCCTGGCCGCCCTGGGCAGCCGCAGCGGAGATGGCCTCCTCGATCGTGGTGTCCTTGGGCTCGTCGGTAACCGTGGCCTCGGTGATGAGAATCAGGCTGGCGACGGAGGCGGCGTTCTGCAGGGTCACGCGGGAGACCTTGACAGGGTCGAGCACGCCCATCTCGATCATGTCGCCCCACTCGCCGTTGGCGGAGTTGAGGCCCTGGCCGGCGGGCAGGCTCTTGATCTTCTCGACCACAACGGAGCCCTCGAAGCCAGCGTTCTCGGCGATCTTCTTGACCGGGGCGGTCAGCGCCTTGCGCACGATCTCGACGCCGATCTTCTCCTCGTCGGTGGCATCGACCTTGTCGAGCTCGGGCAGGGCCTCGAGGAACGCGACGCCGCCGCCGGCAACGATGCCCTCCTCAACGGCCGCACGGGTGGCCTGCAGGGCGTCCTCGATGCGGTGCTTAATCTCCTTGAGCTCGACCTCGGTAGCGGCGCCAACCTTGATGACGGCCACGCCACCGGAGAGCTTGGCGAGACGCTCCTGGAGCTTCTCACGGTCGAAGTCGGAGTCGGTGTGCTCGAGCTCGCCCTTGATCTGGGCAACGCGCTCGTCGATGGCAGCCTTGGAGCCGGCGCCGGAGACGATGGTGGTGTTGTCCTTGGTGATCTTGACGGACTTGGCGCGGCCGAGCATCTCGGCGGTGGTGTCGGCGAGCTTGATGCCAAGCTCCTCCATGGCAACCTGGCCACCGGTGAGGACGGCGATGTCCTCGAGCATGCGCTTACGACGGTCGCCGTAACCAGGGGCCTTCACGGCGGCGATCTTCAGGGTGCCACGGAGCTTGTTGAGAATCAGCGTGGCGAGGGCCTCGCCCTCGACGTCCTCGGCGATGATGAGCAGCGAGGAGCCGGACTTCTGAACGGCCTCGAGGACAGGCAGGATGTCCTGGATGTTGGAGACCTTCTGGTCGGTCATGAGGATGTAGGGGTTCTCGAGCTCGGCGACCTGGGCGGAGTTGTCGGTCGCGAAGTACGGGGAGATGTAGCCCTTGTCGAACTGCATGCCCTCGACCGTGTCGACGGAGATGCCAAAGTTGGTCTTGTCCTCGTCAACGGTGATGACGCCGTCCTTGCCCACGACCTCCATGGCGTCGGAGATCTTCTGGCCAACCTGCGGGTCAGAGGCCGAGATGGTACCAACGGAGGCAATCTGCTCCTTGGTGTCGACGGTCTTGGCGGAGTCCTTCATCGAGGCGACGACGACGTTGACGGCCTTGTCGATGCCGCGACGGATGGCCAGCGGGTCGGCGCCGGCGGCGACGTTGCGCAGGCCCTCGTTCACGATGACCTGGGCGAGCAGGGTCGCGGTGGTGGTGCCGTCACCCACGGTGTCGTTGGTCTTGGTGGCAACCTCCTTGACGAGCTGGGCGCCCATGTTCTCCACGTGGTCCTTCAGCTCGATCTCCTTGGCGACGGACACGCCGTCGTTGGTAATCGTGGGGGCGCCGTAGGAGCGCTCGAGGGCAACGTAGCGACCCTTGGGGCCCATGGTGGCGGTGACGGCGTCGGCCAGGGTGTTGACGCCCTTGGCGAGCTTGGCACGAGCGTCCGTGCCGAACATGATGTTCTTAGCCATTGGTGGCTTCCTTTCTAGCAGCCGCGCTGGGCCGAGTCATGCCTTGCGCGGCGATCAATCAGATGCAAGCGGGACGGGCCCGCACTGAGCTAGTCCTCGATGACGGCGTAAATGTCGTCGGCACGAAGCAGCAGGTAGTCCTCGCCGTCGACCTTGACCTCGTTGCCACCGAACTTGCCGTAGTAGACCTGGTCGCCAACCTTGACGTCCATGGCGACGCGCTCGCCCTTGTCGTTGAACTTGCCGGCGCCAACGGCGATGACCTCGCCGCGCTGCGGCTTCTCCTGGGCGCCACTGGAGATGTACAGACCGGTCGAGGTCTTCTCCTCCTTGGGGGCGGGCTTAACGAGAACGCGGTCTCCAAGCGGCTTCAGAGTCATATCCAAGAACCTCCTTCTTGAGCGCTGGCGGGTTGCGTTGACGCCAGTCGCTGGCGCGGCGGCGTGCCGCGCGCTAGTTACCAACGCTAGAAATGGTACCCAGCACTTCTCGATATAACAACGAGAAATGAAAAAATCTTCTTTGAGCGCGCTTAGATTTTGTGAGTGCAGCCGAACGGCACAATCTCAGCGCCACGGCGCAGGACCAGGGTCTGGCCGAGCAGGGCGCAGGCATCGCGGCACCGCAGGCGCACCTCACGCGGACACGCAACGGGCACCCCAAAACTACTCCGAGATGAACAGCGAGGTAGACGCCTTGTAGACAGCCTTGTCCCTTCTTTCATACGAACTGTCTACAGACAGCGTGCCCCTCCCGGGAGACGATGCGCTCAGGCCGGAGAAGGGAGCAGAGATGTCTCAGGACGCACGCACCTCAAACAGTACGTTGGCCGCAGCGAAGCCAAGAGCCCCGCTTGCAGCCCTCGCCCGTTCAACGCTGCGTGCCTGCCTCGCCGACAGGTCGACGCTCGCAGCTCTCATACTCGTGCAGTTGCTGCTTCTGCTTCCGGCGCTGGTGGGGTATCCCACCCTGTCAAACCAGGCGGTAGGTCAGCAGCAGGCTCGCCAGACGCTGGAGATCTTATCGGCCAACATGAGCGGCGGCGTCTTTGACTCCGCGCCAGAGGCCCTGTTGGACATCAACGCACGCGAGCTCGACGCCCTCGGGGATGCCACGAGCGCCCCGTATCCGAGCAGCGATTTCTTTGCAGCCTATGCACGCTATTTCGACATTGAAATCGAGAGCGCGAGGGCGGGATACGCCGAGCCAGACCCGAGCCTCTGCGCCCGCTCGGAGCTCGTCCATCAGCTGGCGAGCCTCGAGTACCCCGAGGTCTATCCCACCGCGGCCGTCATGCCAGCCACCTACTACGCGGCCTTTGTCCTCGGCCTCATGCCCGGCATTGTTCCTCTGCTTCCTGTGGCTCTGCTAGCAGCGGCGTCACAGCGACGGCTTGGCAGAAGAACGCTCGAACAAGCGGCGCCCGTTTCCCAAGCAGGGAAACGCATGGTCACGCTCGGCACGGCGGCCGTCCTCGCAATGGCCGTACTTGCCATCGAGCTTGCCCCGGCCGTACTTCTCGCCCTTGTGAGAAGCGGGTTGGGTAGCCTCGCCTATCCAGTGGTGAGCATCGTCGACGGAACCGTTTGCTCAAGCAGCATTGGCGAGCTTCTCGCTCGCGATGCGGCGCTCCTAGGCGCCAGCGCGCTCACAACCGCAGCGCTTGCGGCGGCCGTGGAGTCCGCGCTCCCCCGCACCGGTCTCGCCGCGGCGCTCGCCCTGCTCGCGCTGCCGCTCATGCCCCTTTATGCCTCGCAGTCAGAGGGCTGGAGAGCCATCGCGCGGCACCTTCCCAGCTCGTATCTCTCATGCGGAAGCATTGTGGGCATGCCGGTCTACGCCAACGGACTCGACATCCGCGTGATTCCCGGCACGACGTGGGAGCTTGGCTGCATGACGCTCCTGGCATCAGCGGCGGTCCTGGCCTTGCTGGCCCTGCTTGCAAGCGCCCTGCGCGAGAAGGTCGCCTCAAGGCGTCTGGAGAGGAGGTTCTCATGACCACCTTTGTCAGCCTTTCCGTCCGCCGCGGCAACAGGCAGGTGCTTAGCGACGCGCGCTTCGAGATCCCCGCAGGTACCGTCACGGGGCTGGTTGCGCCCAACGGAAGCGGCAAGACCACACTGCTCGAGTCTGTCTGGGAGCCCTGGGATGACCGTGTGAGCTGCAAGATTATCCCCAACGGCATCGATGACGGCACACCCGACTTGCCCAGATGGAGAAGGTCGGTCTTCTACCTGCCCACGCCCAACGCCCTCAGCACGCGCGCAACCGTCCTCCAGAACATCGCCTTTGCCAGAGATTGCTGGAAGTCCCGGGTAGACATTGGCAAGCTCGTCACGCACCTCGGCATCGAGGCCTTTCTCGACCTGCCGGTACGCAAGTGCTCGCAAGGAATGGCGCAACTCGCCGCAATCGCCTGCGCCATGGCAACGGGGGCAAGAATCCTGCTTCTCGACGAGCCCATGAGCGCGCTTGACCCCACCAACGTCACCGTTGTCACAAGGGCGATGCGTTCCTACGTACGCGGCGGGCGCTCCATCGTCATGTCCACTCACAACCTGGCAAACGTCGACCAATCGTGCGACCGCATCACCTTCATCGTGGGCCGCAAGATCGAGTGCCTCGCCTGCACAAGGAACCATCCCGGCACCTGCGCCACCCATTACCGCAAGCTATTCGAGTAGAAAGGAGGGCAATTCAGCAGTCGCCGCAAGCGGTCAAATAGGAGGAACCATGTTCAAGAGAGCAAAGAAATGCCTGCTAGCAGTTCTACTCGCATGCTCGATTGCCCCCGTTGCAGCTGTCGCTACGCCGGCATATGCGCGCGAAGGAGGAATCATAGCCCCCTACCTTCTCGTCGATGACGTACTCGATACCTACAGCGCCTTCGCAAGCGCAAACGATTCTTCTCACAACGTCTCTTGCTACGACAAGATCTATAGGAGCCTCTCGTATCGCAGCGGATACAGCCTGAAGAGCACCACCGTCCTCTGGAGCGCGGCGGGATTCAGCCCAAAGGATGGTTTCCCGGGAACCGTAAGTCGCCTTAAGTGCAACTACAGCACCTGGTAAGAGCAAGGTAGTGGCCGTCCGATTAATCGGGCGGCCACTTTACTGCCCTGTCGCCTCGTCAATGAGCGCAGCCAGCTCCCCACGGGAGTGGACACCCAGCTTTTGATAGATTGCCCGGCGGGCCGAGTTGACGGCCCCCAGCGAGAGGTGAAGCCCGGCGCAAACGTCGGGGCCGCTCTGTCCCTTGGCCAACAACAAAGCCACCTCCACCTGGGTCGCGCTGAGCCCCCGACTCGCCAGGTAGCTGACGACATCGCGCGGTCGCCCCTTCGCATTGGCCTCGTTGGCACCCAGCTCCACGCCAAGCGCACGACTCGCAGCGCCCACGCAGGAGGTAATCCCCGCAACGAGAAAAGCGCCCGAGACAAGGCCCATCGTCAGGGCACAGGCCATGGCCCCCTCGCCACTTGCGGCCAGCGCGAGCAACGCGGGCAGACGAGGCGCCAGGCCAGCGGAATAGCCTCCAAGAGCCATTCCCAGGCCGGCGGGGGCAAGGGCGCCTCTCCCGCGTACCCCCAGCGCGCATGCCCCAGACGCGGCCCCAGCCAGCACGCACCCAAGCGCCAGCAGGGCGCACGCAACCGCAAGCAGCGAGTTGAGCCCCAGCAGCCAGCCCACAAAGAGGCACGCAAGCGAGGAGTGCCATGTTGCAGCGACCTTGCCGACGGGGCGCCAAGCAAAACCATAAAAGACGAGGCAGAGGCCCAGGATCATTGTCCTTGTGCATTCACAAGACCAGCTGCCACCGGCAGAGAAGCCCAAGAGAACTATTCCGAGAAGCGCCGCGAGCAATATGGAGCGCAGATACCCCGGTAGGTCTCCCGAGACGGATGCATCATCTATCGAAGGGACTGACGGGGTGTCTGCGAGCTCATCGAGCGGAGTCCCGAGCTTGCCCGCCGCACGGGATTGCAGGTTTCTCACCGTCGACGCGCTGACGCCCATCCTCCTCGCCGCCTCAGAGGACGAAAGCCCCTCCAGACGCAGGGCAACCGCCTGCGACTCCCGAGGAGAGAGACCCGAGCCGTCAAAGGACACCGCCATGTTCCGCACCGCGTCGTCGCCCCTTCCCCTCTCGCCTTTGCGGCCAAAGGCAAGAGCGACCCCGCAGAGCGCCACCGCCAGTGCCGCAAGAGCACCAGGGACCGCGGCGTTCCATATGAGCACGCGGGCAAGAGCGGGAAAGACAGAGCACGCCACCCATGTAAGAAAATAGCCCGAGCAATACCCTCGCAGGGCCACCTCAATCGGGAAGCGACCGATTCGAGAGGCGAGCAGCCCAGCCGCAACGCTCGCGGCAGCCCAAACGACACAGCCCGCAGCCGTGAAGAAGGCAGGGGCGAACAAGCCCGCATCAAGGGGCTGCGCGCCCGGCGCGCCGCCAAAGGTGCCCAGAGACAGAGCTTCCGCGAGAAGTTTGCCATCGGCGCCCGCAGCGGAGGCCGAGACGCGCACAAGCGTCCAGTTGGGCAGTATGCGAGCAACAAAGCCAAGCATGGCAGGCACGAACAGTGCGCAGGACAAAAGCGCCAGCAACCTGCAGCGGTCGGACCTGACCCCATCAACGTGTCGGCGAGCAACAAGAGAGCAGCACGCAAACATGCCAAAAGCGCCACACACACTGGCGACGACGCCTATCGCAAGGCTTATCCCCATAGTCGGCGCGTGACCCGCCGTGCGCCAAGACGCCATCGCCAAAGTCCACCAAGAAGCCACGAGGTAGATCGTTGATGCCACCAGCCCGGCGCGGACAATGCCACGGCGAGCGCCCTTGCCCGCGCGCGCATCGCCCATGGCACTACCTGCAAGGCCCGCCAAGGACAACGCGGGCACCAGCGCAGAGAACGCCAGCGAGAGCCCGTCGCAGCCAAAGGGGCTCGGCAGGGCAAGCACCTGCGGCGTTGCCATGAGCAGCGAATACCAGACGAGCGGCAGGACCGTCCCCGGGCTCATGCAAGGGAGTGTCCGCCGTTCGCCCACAGCCTACCCCAGCTCGTCGAGCTCGCGAATCCAGAGGTTCACGCAGGCGTCGGACGGCATGCGTAGGTCGCCCCTGGGACTCACCGCGACGCTGCCCACCTTGGGACCATCGGGCAGGCAGCTGCGCTTGAACTGCTGCGAGAAGAAGCGCCAGTAGAACTTGCGCAGCCACTTCATGATCGTCTCGGCATCATAGGTGCCCACCGCGGCATCGTCGGCATCGGCACCGCTCGCGTAGCGGCCACCAAACGCTTCGAGCGCCAGGCGATAGACCTTGCGCGGGCCAAACCCGCAGCGAAGCACCTGGTAGAGGAAGAAGTCGTGCAGCTCGTACGGCCCCACGAGGTCCTCGGTCTTCTGGGAGATCTTGCCGTCACCGGTCGCGGGCAGAAGCTCGGGCGACACCGGCGTGTCGAGCACGTCGAGCAGCACGTCGGCAAGCGCCGCGTTGCCCCGCTCGCGCGCGTCGTCTGCCACGTAGCGCACGAGGTGGCGCACGAGCGTCTTGGGCACGCCCGCGTTCACGCCGTACATGCTCATGTGGTCGGCGTTGTAGGTGGCCCAGCCAAGCGCCAGCTCGGACAGGTCGCCCGTGCCAACCACCAGGCCGCCCTCCCTGTTCGCCACGTCCATGAGAATCTGCGTGCGCTCGCGGGCCTGCGCGTTCTCGTAGGTCACGGAGTGGTCCGCCTCGTCATGGCCAATGTCTGCGAAGTGCTGGCGAACGGCTGCGGCAATGCCAATCTCGCGCAGCTTGCAGCCCAGCGCCTCGCTCATGGCCGCCGCATTGTCGTGAGTGCGGCTCGTGGTGCCAAAGCCAGGCATCGTGATGGCAAGGATGCCGGAGCGCTCGAGCCCCAGCAGGTCAAAGGCACGCGCGCAGACGAGCAGCGCCAGCGTCGAGTCGAGGCCGCCCGACACGCCAATGACGGCGCGCTTGGAGTGCGTGTGGGCCAGGCGCTTTGCCAGACCGTGCGCCTGGATCGAGAAGATCGACTCGCAGCGCTCGGCCCTGCGGGCGGGGTCGGCCGGCACGAACGGATGCGGGTCGACGAAGCGACCATCCAGCGACTCATCGACGACGTCGAGGTCAAAGAGGGTGGTCACGAACCCCGCGGCCGCGGGATCGACCTCAAAGGTCGACATGCGCATGCGGTCGTGTGCAAGAAGGCCCAGGTCAACCACAGAGGCGGCACCACGGACGCCACCCGCCTCGCCCGCCGCGACGAGCGCGGCGTCATCGAGCGGCTTGGCCTCGGCCACCACGCGACCGTTCTCGGCCACCAGGCAGTGCCCGCCATAGACCACGTCCTGGGTCGACTCGCCCCAGCCGGCACTCGCGTAGGCATAGGCGCAGACGAGGCGCGCGCTCGTGGAGCTCACGAGGCCGCGGCGGTAGTCGGCCTTGCCCACGAGCTCGTTGGACGCGCTGAGATTGCAGACGAGCGTGGCGCCGGCAAGCGCCGCGGCGGTGCTGGGCGGGTTGGGTACCCAGAGGTCCTCGCAGATCTCTGCCGCAACGACCAGGCCCGGCACGCTCTCGCACTCGAAGAGCTGCTCGGCGCCAAACGGCACCTCGTCATAGCCGGCAAAGCGCACGAGCGTCACGTCGCGAGGCCCGCGCGAGAAGCGTCTGCCCTCGTAGAACTCGCCGTAGGTGGGAATGTTGAGCTTGGGAACGAGGCCCAGCAGCTCGCCATGGCAGAGGGCGGCGGCGCAGTTGTAGAGCTTGGCGGCCACGCGAACGGGCACGCCCACGAGCACGAGCGCGTCGAGGTCCGCCGTGGAGGCGGCGAGCATCGCCAGGCCCCGCTCGGCAGCCGCGAGAAGGGAGTCCTGCCAGAAGAGGTCCTCGCAGGTGTAGCCCGTGATGGCAAGCTCGGGCAGCACGATGACGCTCGCGTCCGTCGCGTGTGCCGCGGCCGAGCACGCCTCGACGTTGTAGTCGACGTCGGCCACGTGAACCGCCGGCGTCAGCGCCGCCACCTGCACGAATCCGTCTCTCATTGGCTCTCCTTAGCAGCGAGGTCGAGGGCTGCTCGCCCTTGGTTTACAGGCTCATGTTGGGGTCGGCGTCCATGCGCAGGGTGGCGAACTCGCCCAGGTCGTACTTGCGCTTGGCCACGAGGGCAATCATCGCCGCGTTGTCGGTGCAGGCCGTGAGGGGCGGCACCGTGACGCGCACGCCCATGCGGCCAAAATTGCGCTTGTACGCCTCGCGCAGCTGCGGGTTTGCCGCAACGCCGCCACCCACGCAGAAGTCGCTCACGCCCGTGCGCTCGACGGCCTCGGCGGCCTTGGCAACCTGCACGTCGATGACGGCGGCCTCGAAGCTCGCTGCGAGGTCGGGCAGGTTGATGGGCCTGCCGGCGCGGTTCTCGTTGTTGATGTAGGTGATGACGCTCGTCTTGAGGCCCGACAGCGAGAAGCTGTAGTCGCCGCTGTGCATCATCGCGCGCGGGAAGTGGATGGCCTTGCGGTTGCCCTTCTCGGCAAGGCGCGAGATGACGGGGCCGCCGGGGTATCCCAGCCCCAGGGCCTTGGCGACCTTGTCGAAGGCCTCGCCCACGGCATCGTCGATCGTCTCGCCCAGCACCTCGTAGCTGCCCCAGTCCCTCACGTGCACGAGCATCGTGTGGCCGCCCGAGACGAGGCTCGCCACGAAGGGCGGCCTAAGGTCGGGGGTCTCGAACAGGTTGGCAAAGAGGTGTCCTTCGAGGTGGTCGACGCCGATAAGCGGCAGGTCGGCGGCACCGGCAAGGCCCTTGGCAAACGCGATGCCTACCACAAGGGCGCCCACCAGGCCCGGACCCTGAGTCACGCCCACGGCCGCAAGGTCTGCCGGCACGAGCGTGTCGACGCCAAAGTGCGCGCCGGCCTGCACCATGGTCTCCTCGTAGACGCCCACCAGAGCCTCCACGTGCTTGCGGCTGGCGATCTCGGGGACCACGCCGCCAAAGCGGGCGTGGAAGTCAATCGAGGTGGCAACGACGCTCGAGACGATGGCGCCCGAGCCGTCGATGATGGCCATGGCCGTCTCGTCGCAGCTGCTCTCGATGGCAAGGACAAGCGGGGCGGCGGCAATGGCGGAGGCCACGTCGTCGCCGCGCTTCTCGGTCACGATGGGCCAGGGGCGAAGCGAGGCGTGCGGGTCTGGGGTGTCGTGGCGGCTCGGCGTCACGAGCGGCAGCTCCGCCTGCATGATGAGGGCGTCGTGGCCCTGGCCATAGTAGTTGGGACGGCGGCCGCACTCGACGTAGCCCAGCTTGGCATAGAGTGCCTGAGCTGCGGCGTTACCGGCCTCGACCTCGAGCACCGAGGTGGTGGCGCCCAGCATCTGGCCGTCGTAGGTCACGCGCGCGAGCAGCCTCGCCGCGATTCCCTCGCGACGGCGCGACTCGACGACGGCAACGTTGGAGATCTGGACCTCGGAGCCCGCGACGACGGCGCCGGCATAGCCCACGATGGTGCCCTCATCGTGCGCGACCCACCAGATGTGGCCCGGCTCGGCAAGGTCGTCCGAGAAGAGCCGCTCGCTCCAGGGCGTGTGGTTGGAGGGGGCAAAGACCTCGGCCTCGAGCGCCGCCACGACAACCGGGTCGTTGACGTTCATGGGGCGAAGCTGGAGGTGACGGTCTGCCAGGGCATCGTCGCAGCCCGTGGTGGCAACGGTCGCCGGTTCGGCGAGGCCCAGACGCTTGGCCTCGTTCTCCTCGGCGTCGGAGAGGCGGGTGTAGACGGGCAGCACCAGTGCCGGGTCTCCCGAGTCGACGGCGGCGTCGGACTTGCCAAACGCCACGCCGCTCGCTGCGGCGGCGCGCAACAGGCCCTCGCCCGTGGGGTGCCAGGCACCCTCGTCGACGAAGCGCGAGAAGCCCGCAGCCTCGAACTGGGCACGGTACTTCTTGAGGCCGTCGCCCGTAAGCCAGATCTGGTCATGGTCGGTGCGCTGCGCCCACGCCTCGACGGCAGCGGGCGTCTTCACCACGGACTCGACCTCGAACAGGCGCACGGGACCGGCCTCCCCCACCCGGTAGAGGCCGGGGTAGACCTCGCGGCGCATGGCGTCTGCCACCACGCCCACCAGGCCGCGGACGCCCGCCGACCAGGCAGTCCAGGCAACGGCGTCGAGCGTGGAGGTGCCATGGAGCGGGCACTCGAGGCCGCAGGCGAGGCCCTTGGCCGTGGCGATGCCAATGCGCACGCCCGTAAACGAGCCGGGACCGCGGCCGGCAAGCACCGCGTCGACGTCGCCGCGGGCAAGGCCCGCCCGCTCGAGAACGTTGGCGCAGGTCTCCACCAGCTCCTCATTGGCATGGCGGCGGCACAGGTGGTCGCCCGTCGCGAGCACCTCGACGCCTTGCTCGTCCATGCGCCCAACGGCGCAGGCAAGCATGTCCGTCGAGGTGTCGACGGCAAGGATGATCTTGGCGGCTTTGGCTTCGCTCATGGGTGAGAACCTCTCTTGCACTTGGTTAACCCATCCAGTTTAGCCGTCTGCCCGAGAGCATGGCGGCGCGAGGGCTCGCGCCCGTACCGCAAAGCGCGCCGGCAAGAGAGTGCGCATTCACGCCACGTGGCGCCACGCTTACGGCAACGCGCGGCCGTCGCGACGCCGCCGCCTACTCCTGCCGCTCACCACCGGTCATGGCCTCGTGCTCGCCGGCCACGGCGCAGATGAGCCGGCCCAGCGGCCAGTTCTTGTTGGCCGGCGTGAGCAGGGCCTTGGCTCCCACGGTGCAGCCCGCCTCGCGGCTCTTGGCAATGAGCCCGTTGACCTGCTCGTTCGAGAAGCCACACAGCAACATGAACTCACAGGTGGGGACCGGCCCGTCATAGGCAGGGCCCGCCACGCCCGCGCCCGCACGCGCAACGAGGCCCGCGGGCATGCCCAGCTGATTGGGCGCGGCGACCCTCACGGACGCACCGACCTCGCGCAGCACCGCCGCCACCTGCGCGCCATTGCCGCAAGAGGGGTCAAGCCCCCAGAGCACCGCATATGCGGGCCTTGAGGGCTTGACCTTCTTGCCAGGCTTCTTCTTTGAAGTCTTGGCACCCATGATTTAGAACAGGCGGTCGAGAAGACCCTTGAGGGCCTTGCCGTGACGAGCCTCGTCGCGAGCCATCTCGTGGACGGTGTCGTGGATGGCGTCCAGGCCGTTCTTCTTGGCGCAGGCAGCCAGCTCGGTCTTGCCCTGCGTGGCGCCAAACTCGCAGTCGACGCGCCAGGCGAGGTTCTCCTTGGTGGAGGCCTTCATGTTGGGCTCGAGCTCGGAGCCGAGGAGCTCGGCGAACTTGGAGGCGTGCTCGGCCTCCTCGTAGGCGGCCTTCTCCCAGTACAGGCCAACCTCGGGGTAGCCCTCGCGGTGGGCGATGCGGGCCATGCAGAGGTACATGCCAACCTCGGAGCACTCGCCGTTGAAGTTGGCCTTCAGCTGCTCGAGGATGTACTGCTTGTCCTCGTCGGAGATGTTGGGGTTGTCCTTGACCGTCTTGTCATAGACGCCGTACTCGTGCTCGGCGGCAAGCTCGAGCTCGCCCTCGACCTTCTTGAACTGGCTGGCCGGAGCGTGGCAGACCGGGCACTCCGCAGGAGGCTCGGCGCCCTCGTAGATGTAACCGCAAACCTTGCAGACCCACTTGTCCATAACGGACCTCCTTCTTTGGGGACGGCTCCCAAACCGTCCTCGTCCTCTCCAACCGGCGGCGCTTTTGCCACCGAGACGCCTATGCGCCCTTTTTCTGCTCGAGGGCCTCACGAGCCCTCTGGCAAGCGGGGCAGATCCCGTCGAACTGCAGCGCGTGACCCGTGATGACGTAGTCAGTTCCCGCCGCAGCTGCGCGCTCGATGTTCTCGAGCACGGGCACCTCGACATCGTCGACCTTGCCGCACTCCGTGCAGCGCACGTGGTAGTGGGCGTGTGTCTGATGGTCGAAATGATCCGCGCCGTTGTTGATCTTGACGCGCAGGACCTCGCCTTCATCCGCAAGTCTACCCAGCGTGCGGTAGACCGTAGCCTTGCTGATGGTGGGGTGCTTCTCGTGAACGGACGCAAAGACCTCGTCTGCCGTGGGGTGATTGGCCATGGAGCGCAACTCACCTGCGATGAGCTCCCGCTGAATGGTCTGCCTGGCTGGCATGGCAATTCCTTTCCGTCCGTCCCCGCTTGCTGTCTAAGACTATAAGCTTATTGAGAACTATTCGCAATAGGAATTTTCTACTATTTAGTTATCCTTGGCAAACACCTGAAAGGCGGCCACAAGGGGTTCGTCCGCGAGCGCGTCGATGACCTGCTCGCCACGAGCGTCGTGGGCAACGAGGCGAACGCTGCGCTCGGGCTCTTCGCCGGAGGCGGCCTGCTCCTCGAGGCGCGTCACGAAGACGTCGAGCCGCTCGTCGCCAATCTCGTCAGCGAACTGCTCGCCCCACTCGATGACGCAGGGGCCATCGCCGCCCAGCACGTCCCACAGGCCGGCGTCACCCAGCTCGTCGGCGTCATGCAGGCGGTAAAGGTCGAAGTGGTAGAGGGGCATCTGCGTGCCCTCGTGCACGGCCTCCAGCGCAAACGTGGGGCTCGTGACCTCGCCCTCGACGCCCATGGCGCGGGCGATGCCCTTGGTGAGCTGAGTCTTTCCAGCGCCCAGGTCTCCCGTGAGCACCAGCACGTCGCCCGCCTCGAGCAGCCTGCCCAGGCGCTCGCCAATCTCCCTCGTCTGCTCGGTCGAGACCGAGCGAAGCGTCAGCTCCCTCACCTTGCCCCCTCCTCGCCCGCGGCGGACGCGGGGTTGGCGGCAAGCCAGGCCCCTACGCGCGCCAGGTCCTCCTCGAGCAGCGGCTGCCAGTCCTCGTGGTAGAGGCATGCGGCCGGGTGGAAGGTGGGCGCCACCACGAAGTGTCCCTGCTGGTAGAGCTTGCCGCGCAGACTCATGACGCCCTTGTCGGTCTTGAGGACCCACTGCGAGGCGAAGTTGCCCAGGCACACGATGACGTCGGGCCACACGGAGCGGATCTGCTCGCGCAGGAAGGGCGAGCAGGCCTCGATCTCCTCGGGCTTGGGATTGCGGTTTCCGGGCGGACGGCACTTCACCACGTTGGCGATGTAGACCTCGTCTCGGGTAAGGCCGGCCGCCGAGAGCAGCGCGTCGAGCTTGTGGCCCGCGGCCCCCACGAACGGCTCGCCCTTGAGGTCCTCGTTTCTGCCCGGCCCCTCGCCCACGAACATGACGCGGGCATGCGGGTTGCCCACGCCAAAGACGATGTGCGAGCGGGTCTGCCCCAACTCGCAGCGCTTGCAGTCTCCCAGCAGGTTCTCGATCTCCTCGAGCATGACCTCGCCAGGCTTCTGCCCCTCGTGACCGGGGATCTGCATGACCGACATGCGTTCCTCCTCGTCTAGACGTAGACCTTCTCGAGACGCGCGCCAAAGTTGCACGTGACCTCGTAGTTGATCGTATCCCTGATGTCGGCGAGCTCGTCGGCCGTGATGCACTGGTCACCATCGGAGCCCATGATGGTCACGAGGTCACCGTAGCTCACCTCGTCCATGGGGTGCGACGCGCTGCGCGGGTCGACGTTGACGGCGAACATGCACTGGTCCATGCAGATGTGGCCCACCTGGCGGCAGCGCCTGCCGTGCACCAGCACGTCCATCTTGTCGGACAGGGCGCGCGACAGGCCATCGGCATAGCCCACCGGGATCGTAGCGATCTGGGTGTTCTGCCTGCCCACCGAGTAAGTCTGGCCGTAGCTCACGCCCGTGCCCACGGCTGGGTAGACCACGCGCGTAACGCGGGCGCGCACGCTCATGACCGGCTCGAGCGAGATGTGCGGGCGCGTGGAGTCGGCCGGCTGCATGCCGTAAAGGCCCACGCCCACGCGGCACATGTCAAGGTGGGTCTCGGGGTAGAGGATCGTGGCGGGCGTGTTGTCGCAGTGCACGAGACCGCAGTCGATGCCGGCGCCACGCATTGCGGCCACCGCCTCGGAGAAGCGGCGATACTGCAGCGCGTAGGTCCAGTCGCCGGGGATGTCGGCCGTGGCGAAGTGCGTAAAGGTTCCCGCGCAGGCAAGACCGCGGTGGAAGTCGATGCCGCGACGGAACTCCACGGCCTCGCGCCAGTCGACGCCAATGCGCGTCATGCCCGTCTCGAGGGCCAGGTGGTACTTGCCCACCTTGTCGAAGGCCGCGGCGCACTCGCCATAGGCCAAGGCAAACTCCTGGGTGTAGACGCTGGGCATCAGGTCGTTCTCGACGAGCGTCTGCACGCACTCCATGGGCGGCTCGCTCAGGATGAGGATGGGCCAGGTGATGCCCGCGCGGCGCAGCTCGAGGCCCTCGGCCACCGTGGCCACGGCAAACTGGTCGGCACCAGCGGCGTGCATGACCTTGGCGCACTCGACGGCGCCGTGGCCGTAGGCGTCTGCCTTCACGACGGCCATCATGCGCACGCCCGGCTCGAGCAGGCCCTTGAACGCGCGTGTGTTGCGGCGCAGGGCCGCCTTGTTGATCTCGACCCACGACCATCGCGTGTCCGGACACCTGTGCTGAGCCATGGGATTGCCCCCTGAGTTGGTGCCGGCCGCAGGATTGGCCCGCTGCGGCCGGCTTCGTTGCTAGTTCTGAGCGTCGTCACCCTGCTCGGCGCCGTCATCGGCGCCACTAAAGGCAGCGCGGTCCTCGACCGCGTCAACGGCAAGGCCCACGCAGTCGATTATATCGGCGGCCATGACACCCCTCGTGCCGTAGCGCTCCTGGGCAATCGAGGCGGCGTAGCCATGGACCTCGCAGGCAAAGGCCGCAAGGGTCGGCAGGCCCTGGGTCTCGACGCCACGGGCGAGAAGGCCCGCCATGATGCCGGCAAGCACGTCGCCGGAGCCGGCCGTGGCAAGGCAGGCGGGGCCCGGCTTGGGCAGCAGGGCAATCTCGACGCCCACGCAGGCAGTCGCCGTGCCCTTGGCGACGACGACGAGCTCGCTGCCGCCCTCGGCCCACACGATGCGGCGCGAGGCCTCGAGAGCGCTCGTAAGCGTGGTGGGGGCGGAGTCAGTGAGGTCCACGAGCCTTCCCAGCTCGCGGCGGTGCGGGGTAAGGACGAGCGGAGCCTTGCGGCGCAGCAGCTCGGGGAACTCGTCGAGGCGGTTGCTCGTGAGGCGGGCGAGGCTGTTGAGACCGTCGGCGTCGATGACGAGCGGGGCCTCGGTCTCGATGAGGGTCGAGACGACGCCCACCGTACCGCTCGTCACGCACATGCCGGGGCCCACGAGCACGGCGGAGCGGCGGGCGGCGAGCTCGGCCACCTGGGCGCGCGCGGCGTTGGAGAAGGTGCCGTCGGCATCTGCCGGCAGGCCCACGACGGGGATCTCGAGCAGGTGCGCGCGACAGAGGTTGGCGATGGGCTCGGGCACGGCAAGCGTCACGTAGCCGGCGCCGGCGCGAGCCGCGGCCTTGGCGGCCATGATCGCGGCTCCCGGGAAGCGCGTGGAGCCGCCCACGACGAGCACGCTGCCGCGCGTGTACTTGTCGACCACGCAGGTGGGAGGCACGAGGACATCGAGGTAGTCGGGCGTCTCGCAGCGCCATGCCACAGGGTCGGCCTCATAGACGAGCTTGGCGGTCTGCTCGGCCAGGGGCGCCACGACGATGGAGCCGCAGACGTCGCGGCCGTCGTCGCTCAGCAGGCCCGGCTTGAGGGCGAGCATCGTGATCGTGACGTCGGCCACCACCACGGCGCCGGGCGCGCGGCCCGTCTGGGCGGAGAGGCCGCTCGGAACGTCAACGGACACCACGCGGGCGCCAGACGAGTTGAGGGCGTCGATCCAGATGGAGAAGGGCGCAACGGGGGCGTCGTGAAAGCCGGTGCCCAGCATCGCGTCGAGCACGGCGTCGCAGCCGCCGAGCAGAACGTCGAGCTCGTCGCGCGGGGGGCCGGCGACGTAGACGACGCCCGCCTCGACGGCGGCCTTCGCCACCATGCGGGCAAGGTCGCTGCGGAGCTGGTCGAGCTCGCAGGGCGTCACGACGCGCACGTCGACGCCCGCGGCCTTGAGCTGCTCGGCGGCGACCCAGCCGTCTCCGCCGTTGTTGCCAAATCCGGCAAGCACCACGGCGCGCGAGACGTCGCCCAGGCGCAGGACCTCCTGCGCGGCGGCGGCACCGGCGCGGTGCATGAGCTCAGAGATGCTAACGCCGGCGTCGGCCAGACGGGTCTCGACGGCGCGGACGTCCTCGATATTCAGTACAGGCTGCATGCCCAACTCACTTTCCGTCCGTGACGCGCTCGAGCTCATCGATGACGGAGCGCGCCTCCCTGAATGATTCTGCAAGCTCGCGACGGGGGTCGCGGGCAGTCTCGGCCTTGGGGGCCGTCTGCGCGGTGGTGGCTACGGCGTTGGCCACGGCCATCTCGCGCGTGAACGACAGGGAGATGGCAACCGACAACACGCCCTTCTCGCGCGCGACCTCGGCCGCGCGGCCACGAAGCTCGACCTGCGGCCTTCCCGACGCATCGGCCGCGACGCTCACGTCGTCGAAGCGAATGCCCGGGCCAAAGCCGCAGCCCAGGGCCTTAAGCGTGGCCTCGCGCGCGGCAAAGCGGCAGGCGTAGTGGGCCGCGGGGCGCGCGGTCGACTCGCAGTAGGCGCGCTCCTCGTCCGTGAAGACGCGGCGGGCAAACCGCGGCGTGCGCTCGAGGATGCGCTCCATACGCGCAATCTCGACTATGTCGACGCCAACGCCAGCCAGTGCCATGTCTCCCCCGTCCTCGGTATCTCTCCTAGTCTAGCGCGATGGCGGCCCGCTTCGAGCGCGAGCCGCCATCGAGAGGTTCATATGTGTCGCCGGCGTGCGAGAGACGCTGGCGACGCGCGGGTACGCGGGGCGAGCACGCGTCGCCGGGAACGACGCCTTGCAGCCAGTCTCTATTCCACCGTCACCGACTTGGCGAGGTTCCTCGGCTTGTCGACGTCGCAGCCGCGGGCCAGCGCCACGTAGCGGGCGAGCATCTGCAGGTGCAGCACCGCCACGATGGGCACGATGTTGTCGGGGCACTCCGGGATCCACATCACGCGGTTGGCAACGGCCGCCACGTCCTCGTCGCCATCGGTAGCAACGGCCACGCAGGTGGCGCCGCGGGCGATGACCTCCTGGATGTTCGAGAACATCTTGTCGCGCACGTTGTCGCGCGGGCAGATGGCCACCACGGGGAAGCCCGGCTCGAGCAGGGCGATGGGACCGTGCTTCATCTCGCCCGCGGGGTAGGCCTCGGCATGCAGGTAGCTGACCTCCTTGAGCTTGAGCGCGCCCTCGGAGGCGGTGGCGGAGTTGGCGGCGCGACCAATGAACAGCGCGGACGACGCGTGCTCGAAGTCGTGAGCCGCGGCCTTGGCCTGCCAGCTGCGGTCGAGCACCGTGCGCATGAGGTCGGGCACGTGGCGCAGCTCACGGAACTTGCGGCCCACCTCGCCCGTCGCCATGCTTCCGTTCTTCTGGGCCAGCAGCAGCGCCAGAATCGAGGCAGCCACCATCTGGGCGGTGTAGGCCTTGGTCGAGGCCACGCAGACCTCGGGGCCGGCCTTGATGTAGAGCACGCCATCGCTCTCGCGCGCAGCCGTAGAGCCCAGCACGTTGGTGATGGCGAACACATTGGCGCCAGCGGCGCGCATCTTGCGGGCGGCGGCGAGGGTGTCGGCCGTCTCGCCGGACTGGGTGATAATCACGCAGAGGGTGTGGTCGGTCACGAGCACGTCCTCGTAAATGAACTCGCTCGCGGCCTCGGCCACGACGGGGATGCGCGCCCACCTCTCGATGAGGCGGCGTGCGAGCAGGCCCACGTGCAGGCTCGTGCCACAGGCAACGACGTAGACGCGGTCGATCTGGGCGATCTGTTCGTCGGAGAGGGTGAGCTCGTCGAGAAGCACGCGGCCATCGGCAAAGCGACCCTCGAGGAGACGCTCGACGGCGGCCGGCTGCTCCGCGATCTCCTTGGCCATGAAGTCGTCGTAGCCGCCCAGGGTCGCCGCCGAGGCGTCCCAGTCGATGTCGAGAGAGTCGGGCTCGGCCACGGCATCGCCCTGCTCGTCATAGACCGCGACCTCGCCAGTCGGCAGCATGCGGGCGAGCTGGCCGTCATCGAGCTGCAACACGTGGGAGGTGACGCCCGCAAGCGCGGTGATGTCGCTCGCGGCGTAGGCGCCGCCCTCGGTCGAGGCGAGCACGAGGGGCGAGCCCTTGCGAGCGCAGGCGAGCACGCCCGTCTCGTCGGCGCTCATGGCGACGATGGCCCACGAGCCCTCGAGCCTGCGGGTGGCGAGGCGCAGGGCCTCGAGCAGGTTTCCCGCCGCGGCGCCACTCATGGCCTCCTCGACGAGGTGCGCCACGACCTCGGAGTCGGTCTCGCTCCTGAAGGTGTGGCCGCGGGCCTGCAGCTCCTCGCGCAGGGCGCGGTAGTTCTCGATGATTCCGTTGTGGACGATGGCGATGCGACCGTCGCAGCTCTCGTGGGGGTGGGCGTTTCGGTCGGTGGGCGCGCCGTGCGTGGCCCAGCGCGTGTGGGCGATGCCGCAGGTGGAGCGCAGGTTCTCGGTCTTGCAGCGGTCGGCCAGGGCCGAGACGCGCCCGGCGCACTTGACCCCGCGCAGCTTGCCCGAGGCATCGAGGATCTCGACGCCCGCCGAGTCATAGCCGCGGTACTCGAGCGTCTTGAGGCCCTCGATAAGGAAGGGCGCCGCCTGCGAGCTTCCCGTGTAGCCAACGATTCCGCACATATGGTCTCCCCTGTTCGTGAGGCGCATCCGGTTATGCGCCCGTGTGAAGATGCATGGGTACCAACCCTAGACCCCTCGGCGCACTTTGGGGACACGAGACGAAATCTAGGTGAAGTTGCTCAACTTATCACGGCAAAACTGCAGGTATAGCTTCCTCACTTGTTATAGCAACCATCAAATCTATAGAGGCTAACCAACGAGGCGCCAGGCCTCTAGGCACAAAAAAAAGACCCGCCGGCAAAACCGACGGGTCTCGAAAATGCGATGCAAGGGGCAAGCCCAGGCAACTCCAAGAAGACTTAGCGCTTGGAGAACTGCGGGCGCTTGCGGGCCTTCTTCAGGCCGTACTTCTTGCGCTCGACGGCACGGGCGTCGCGGGTGAGGAAGCCAGCCTTCTTGAGGTCGGCGCGGTAGTCGCCAGCCTCGAGGAGGGCGCGGGCGATGCCAAGGCGCAGGGCGCCGGACTGACCGGAGATGCCGCCGCCGTCGCACAGGGCGATGACGTCGAAGTGCTCAACGGTGTCGGTAACCTTGAAGGGCGCGCAGGCGTCGTCGACGAGCTGCTGGCGGCCGAAGTAGTTCAGCGCGTCGCGGCCGTTGACGGTGACCTTGCCGGTGCCGGGGACGAGACGGACTCGGGCGACAGCCTCCTTGCGGCGGCCGGTGCCATAGTAGACAGCGGTGTTCTCAGCCATCGGTTAGGCCCTCCAATCAATCTGAACGGGGTTCTGGGCCGCGTGCGGGTGCTCGGGGCCAGCGTAGACCTTGAGCTTGGTGAACTGCTGACGGCCAAGGGTGCTCTTGGGGAGCATGCCCTTGACGGCGTGCTCGATGACGCGCTCGGGGTGCTTCTCCATGGCCTCCTTGAAGCTCTCGAACTTCATGCCGCCCAGCCAACCGCTGTAGCGCCAGTAGCGCTTGTGGTCGGCCTTAACGCCGGTAAGCTGGACCTTATCAGCGTTGATGATGACGACGAAGTCACCCGTGTCGGTGTTGGGGGTGTACTGCGGCTTGTTCTTGCCGCGAAGGATCATAGCGGCCTTCGTGGCGAGGCGGCCGAGCGTGGCGCCCTCAGCGTCGATGAGGACCCAATTGCGGGTAACCTCGCCGGGCTTGGCGTACTGAGTCGACTTCATTTGACTCCTCCGTGTGCTTACGTGTTGCTCTGTACTTTTACGAGATTACGGGGCTCAGCAAAAGTAGCTTTCCAAGTGTAGCGCGCACGCAGGAAAGTTCAAGGAAAACGCTTGGGTTTTTGGCCTCGTCTGCTCAAAAGCAGCACAAGTTCGCGGCGGCTTGCGCGCCTACGCCCCCAGGGAGCGAATCGCGTCGAGCGTGGCCAGCGCCTGGCGCCTACCATCGAGGTACAGACGCAGCAGCCCCTCGCCGTCCGAGCCCGAGGTGCTGCCCACCGTGACGGGCTCGCTCGGGGCCACCACGACGATGCGCCCCTGCTCCTCGAGGTCCCAGATGTGCTGACGCTGCTCGTTGTAGCGCGCGGCGCGCGTGCGCATCGCCTCGAGGTAGTAGGGATAGCCCGCATAGCGACGGTCAGCCAGGCGCTGCAGCTCGTAGGCGCCCTTCTTCTCGTAGCCGCGGTCCTGGGTGAGCACCACCACCGCGGTGTCGGCCCCCTCCTCGAGCGCGTGCTCGATGGGCACGGAGTCCGTGGTGCCGCCGTCGAGGAACAGGCCCTCCTCGAGCTCCACCGTGCGCGTGATGACGGGAAGCGAGGCAGACGCCCTCACCTTGTCGATGTCCTCGGGCAGGCTCTTGATCTCGAGATAGGTGGGCGTGCCAAAGGCCAGGCTCGACGCCACGACCATGTAGCGGCTCCTACGCTGGGCAAACGCGTCATAGTCAAAGGGGTCGATGTCGTCTTGCACCGTGTGGTACATGAACTCGGAGCCCGTCATGTCTCCCGTCTTGGCGAGCGACCACAGGCTGATGAATCGCGGGTCGTCTCGAAAGGCGAGGCTCTGGCGCAGATAGCGGCCCTGCTGGTGCGAGAGGTAGCTCGCAGCGTTGATGGCTCCGGCCGAGACGCCCCAGACGTTGTCAAAGCCAAAGACGCCCTTCTCCTGCAGCACGTCGAGCACGCCCGCGGTGAACACGCCGCGCATGCCGCCGCCCTCGAGCACCAGGTCAACGCCCGTGCGGGGCGCGCCCATCGCGTTGAGCGTCTCGGCGCCCCTGCCCCTGCCAAAGATTCCCAGCGCCATGCGCCCTCCTTCTTCCAGCCCCGTCGGGCACCCTTCATTGCATCTCTTATACCCCATTGGCTTACATAATCCGGCACGCCGCCGCCAGACGGTGAAGAAGCGCCCTCCCCCAAGCTGCCATATCAGGCTATTCTCGGCATAAAAAAGCCCTGCCCGCACGAATGCGAGCAGGGCGAAGCGTACATGGTGGAGGCGCGGAGGATCGAACTCCGGTCCAGAACAGTCCCCTGGCAGGTGTCTCCAAGCTCAGTCACCGATTAAGTCTCGGACGCGTCACACTCCGTGACCCGCGCTCGGCGTCCCAGCCGGTTCGGTCTTAGCGCACGGCATACCAGCCACGTCCGCGCGCGCATCTCCCTAAGATGACGTCTCCACGGGAACAGGAGAAATCCCCGCTTCGACGGCCGCTAATTAATTAAGCAGCGAGGGCGTAAGAGCCCTGGAAAGAGTTGTCGTCAATTCAATTTGACGGTACCCCTGTTTAACGTGGCGAGGAGACCACGGCTTGCTGCCCACCTCAGGACCACCCTGTCGAAACCAGTCGCCCCCACGGGTGTGGATGGGGACAAGGCCACCATGCGAGCTTTCAAGGAACGGATGCGGCATCACCGCGTATGGGATTCTACCCCGAACTACTGCAGTTCGTCGATGAGGTCGACAAAGTCGCCAATGGTCTGAGGAGTGGAGTCCGGGTCAAACTCGACGCCAAACTCGTCCTCACAGGCCATAATCGCCTCGACGACGGCCAAACTATCCAGGCCAAGGTCGGCAAGGGTGGTCTCGGGGGTGAACTCGACGTTCTCAAGGCCGTCCTGCTCCTGCAGCACCTTGACGACGCGGTCGTACGTAGATTCCTCGGCCATGGTGGCCTCCCTTCATAGCGCCCAACGCGCGGGCTCGTTCTCGTCGCGCCTTACTATACCCATCCAGTCCCCCGTGGGGGACTTCGTCGCCACAATCTAGCGGTTGCGCTCCTTGAGCGCGCGGGCGATCTCGCGGTCGGTGTCGCGCTTGGCCATGTCGGCGCGCTTGTCGTAGAGCTTCTTGCCGCGGCCCAGGCCTATGACAACCTTCACGCGGTTGTGGTCGTCGAACAAAAGCTCGAGCGGCACGAGCGCCATGCCCTTCGTGCGCAGCTTGCCGTCGAGGTAGTCAATCTGCTTGCGGTGCAGCAGCAGCTTGCGCTTTCGGTCGGAGTCGACGTTGAAAATCGTGCCGTGCGAGAAGGGTGGGATGTGCACGCCATGCATCCAGCACTCGCCGTTGCGGATGAGACAAAACGAGTCGGTAATCTGGCACGCACGCTCGCGCAGGCTCCTGACCTCGGTGCCCTTGAGCAC
>NZ_CEVYAT010000008.1:0-24638 GCF_982402205.1 Parolsenella sp.
GACAAGGGCTACGTCTTCGTGGGCAAGCGCGTCGTGCGCTTCATGGCAGATCCCTCGCTCAAGAGCGGCAAGTTCTCCGTCTTCGCCGAGAACGTCGACGCCCAGACCCTCAACCGCCTGCGCGAGGAGGAGGCCCAGTTCCTGGGCGCTGGCTCCTCGCACGGCAACGGTCTGGGAGGCGCCGCCAGCAGGAACGGCCGCGCCGCAGCCATGCCGGTGCGTCCCGCTGTTCAGCCCGCCGCCGCCACGCCCCTCACGAGCATGGAGGCGGGCCTCGACGTCATGCCCCAGGAGGCCGTGCTCGACGCCGAGCAGGCCCTGCTCGCCCACGGTGCGGCCGCGCGCCGCTACGAGAGCGTGCCGCTTGCCGGCTCACGCCAGGCAAGCATCCCGGCCATGACCCCCGGCTACGGCGCTCAGCCCGTGCCCGCCATGAGCCCCGCGGCCGGCATGCAGCCCGTCGCGGGTGCGCAGCACGTCGCCGCCCCGGTGCCGCCCGCCATTCCCAACATCGCCGCGCCGGCAGCGCAGGCGCCCGCAGCCGCGGTGCCCACGCCCGCTCCCGCTCCCATGTCGGCCCCAGCGCCCGTCTCTGCCCCGCCGACTCCCACCGCGGCGCCCCAGACCGTCCGCGTGGCCCCGGCCTCACCGGCTCGCCCAGCCGCAACCTGCCTGCTCATCGACCGCCAGTCCGGCCGCACCTTCACAGCCTCGGCGCCGCGCACCATCATCGGCCGCGAGCGCACGCCTGGCGGCGTGCTGCTGCGCGACCCCAATGTCTCGCGCAGCCACGCCGAGCTCAGCTTCGACGGCCAGGGCTGGCGCATCCGCGACCTCAACTCCACCAACGGCACGCTCGTGAACGACGTCGATGTCGACGAGTGCCCCCTGCGCGATGGCGACC
Organism: Parolsenella sp.; assembly: GCF_982402205.1. NCBI lineage: Bacteria > Bacillati > Actinomycetota > Coriobacteriia > Coriobacteriales > Atopobiaceae > Parolsenella > Parolsenella sp. The sequence goes on from NZ_CEVYAT010000008.1 coordinate 905, forward strand.
TCATCACGCTGGGCCTCACGAACCTCGAGTTCCGGGAGAACTAGCATGATCGACCTCGTCCTCTTCATAGGCCGCATCGCCCTCGTGGCCATCCTGTACCTCTTCCTCTTCGTTGTGATGAAGACGGGCATCGGCCTCGTCAAGGGCCAGCGCAAGGATGCCGCGATCTGGTGCGTCGACGTCGACAAGGGCCCGCGCAACCTGCGCGGCCTGCACGTCGACATGCTGGGGCCGGTGGTCGTGGGTCGCTCGCAGTCGAGCGACATCGTCATCAACGAGCCGTTCGTCTCGTCCACGCACGCACGCTTCACGCTGCAGGGACCGGCGCTCGTGCTCGAGGACCTCAACTCCACGAACGGCACGCTCGTCAACGGGCGCGCCATCATCGACCCCGTAACGCTGCGCGACGGCGATGAGGTCCAGGTGGGCGACGTGGTCATGAGGGTGAGCCGCCGATGAGTGACGTCGAGCAGGACATCCCCAGACGCAAGGGCTCGACGGGCCCCATCCCCTCCGTCACGCGCATGGCGCACGCGGCGGAGGGGCTGGCCGAGGCGCGCCGCGCAAGGCACACGGCGCCCATGACGGCCATGGCCCAGACCGCCATCGACCTCGACGCGCGTCCCGGCGGCGGGGTCGAGATGGGCGCAGACACGCGCCTCTCGTGGGCGGCCCGCACCGACGTCGGCCTGGTCCGCAGTCACAACGAGGACTCTTACCTCGTGCGCAACCCCCTCTTTGGCGTCTGCGACGGCATGGGCGGACACGCCGCCGGCGAGGTCGCGAGCGCCATTGCCGTGCGCACGATTGCCAGCCACGCCCCCGAGCACGCCGACGACGCGCTGATGGGCGCTGCAGTCGAGGCGGCCAACGAGGCCGTCATCCAGGGTGCCGAGACGGGCGAGGGCAAGCCCGGCATGGGCTGCACCGCAAGCTGCTGCCTCATCGAGGGCACACAGATGGCCGTGGCCCACGTGGGCGACTCGCGCATCTACCTGCTGCACGCCGGCACCCTCGTGCGCGTCACGCACGACCACTCCTATGTCGAGGAGCTCGTCGACGCCGGGGAGATCACGGCCGACGAGGCGCGCGTCCACCCCTCGCGCTCCATCATCACGAGGGCCCTGGGCTCCGACCCCGACATGTACGCCGACCACTTCACCCTCGCCGTCGAGCGCGGCGACCGCGTGATCGTCTGCTCCGACGGCCTCTCCTCGATGGTGCCCGACAGCCAGATCGAGGCCCTCGCCGTCTCGAGCGCCACGCCCATCGACTGCACCAACGAGCTCGTGAGCGCCGCCCTCGCCGAGGGTGGCCACGACAACGTGTCGGTCATCGTCGTCGACGTCGTGAGCGACGGCCGAGAGGAGCAGAGGCGCCTGGCGCGCCGGCGCGCCGTCCTCGGATGCCTCGGCGCCCTCGCAGGCCTCGTCGTCGCCGCAGGCATCGTGCTCGCGCTCATCGTGAACAACTCCTGGTACATCGGCACCGACGCCGGAAACGTTGGCATCTACAAGGGCATTCGTGGCTCTTTCCTGGGCATTGCCCTGTCGGAGCTCGAGGAGACCACCACCGTGAAGTTGCAGGACCTGCCCGAGGCCACGCAGCACCAGCTCGCGAGCGGCATCACGGTCGAAAACGTCGACAAGGCCCGCAGCACCGTGAGCGCCTACGCCACCCAGATCGAGGAGGAGCAGGCGAAGGCCCAGAAGGCCGCGTCCGACGCCCAGTCGGAGAGCACGGACGGCTCGGTTGGAAGCGAGTCGGGAGACGCGGGCCCCGAGGCCGCGCAGCCGCAGAACGCACAGGGAGGCGAGTGACATGGCACATGCAATCGGAGGTTCCAGGCGCACGACCGAGCTGCTCCTGCTGTGCACGGGTGCCATCCCGGTGCTGCTCCTCTACTCCATGTACGTGATGAACACCGGGGCCGAGCTCAACCTCACCACGCTCGCCGTGCCCATCGGTCTCATCGTGGCCTTCATCGCGGCGCACATCGGCGTGCGCGTGTTTGCCCCCGGCGCAGACCCGGCCATCCTGCCCATCGTCTTCGTGCTCTCGGGCATCGGCATCACCTTCGTGACGCGCCTTGCCCCCGAGGACGCAACGGGCCAGGTGGTCTGGCTCTTCGTGTCGGTCGCCACGATGGTGGGCGTGCTCGCGCTCGTCCCCAACCTCGACCGCCTCGCCCAGTACAAGTACACGATTGGCATCGCGGGCGTGGCCCTGTTGCTGCTACCCGCCCTCGTGGGCACCGAGATCTACGGCTCCAAGCTGTGGATTCGCGTGGGCTCGTTCTCCTTTCAGCCCGGCGAGATCGCCAAGGTGCTCATCGCCGTCTTCCTCGCGGCCTATCTGTCCGAGAACCGCGAGCTGCTGAGCGCCTCCTCGCACAAGGTGGGTCCCTTCACGCTGCCGCGCCTGCGCATGCTCACGCCCATGCTCGTCATGTGGGGCATGTGCCTGCTCGTCGTCATCTTCGAGAGGGATCTGGGCAGCGCGGCGCTCTTCTTCACCATGTTCGTGGTCATGCTCTACGTCGCCACGGGCCGCATCGGCTACGTGCTCGTGAGCCTCGTTTTGCTCGCGATTGGCGGAGCCCTCTGCTACCAGCTGTTCAACCACGTCCGCGTGCGCTTCCAGATCTGGCTCGACCCCTTCGCCGACCCGTCCGGCTCGGGCCTGCAGATCGTGCAGTCGCTCTTCTCCATCGCAGACGGCGGCCTTGCCGGAGCCGGCATCGGCAAGGGCATGCCCACGCTCATCCCGGTCGTCAAGAGCGACTTCATCTTCTCTGCCGTCGCCGAGGAGATGGGCCTGCTGGGCGGCTCGGCCGTGCTGCTGCTCTTCATGCTGTTCGCCATCCGCGGCCTTGCCACCGCGGCGCGCGCCAAGAGCGACATGAGCGCCTTCACGGCCGTGGGCCTCGTGGCGTCACTGTCGTTCCAGGCCTTCCTCATCGTAGGCGGCGTCACGCGCCTCCTGCCCCTCACGGGCGTCACGCTTCCGTTCATGAGCCAGGGCGGCTCGTCGCTGCTCTCGAGCTTCATCGTCGTGGCGCTGCTGCTGCGCGCCGGCGACGAGGGCACGGGACGCGGCACCCTCCCCGCAGGCGACGGCACCACGAGCGCAGCCTCGCCGCTCGCGGCGCTGGGAGCCACCGGCCAGGCGGCCACCATGCAGGGCAAGCACGCCCGCGCGAGCTTTGGCCTGGGCACCCCCGAGGGTGGCGTGCTGGGCCGCGTTGCCCTGAGCAACCGCCTCACCTCGCTCGTGACGTTCTTCGCCATCCTGTTTGCCCTGCTCATCGCCAACCTCACCTACATCCAGGTGATCAAGGCCGCAGACTACCAGGAGATGCCCAACAACAACCACACCATCGCCCGCAGCGCCTACGTGCAGCGCGGCGCCATCCTCACCTCCGACGGCGTGACGCTCGCCGAATCGCTCAAGCAGGCAGACGGCACCTACGTGCGCACCTACCCGCAGGGCCCGCTCGCGGCGCACACTGTGGGCTACCTTTCGACCCAATACGGCGCCACGGGCGTCGAGGCCTTGATGAACGACTCGCTCACCGGCCACGCCGACTACTCCGATTGGCAGAGCACACTCTACTCGCTCGCCGGCGTGAGCCAGCCGGGCAACTCCGTGGTGCTCACCCTCGACTCTCGCATCCAGCAGGCCGCCGAGGAGGCACTGCAGGGCCACGTGGGCGCCATCGCTGTGCTCGACCCGAGCACGGGCGCGGTGCTCGCCAAGGCCTCCTCGCCCACCTTCACCTACGGCGAGATCTCCAACATCCTCTCGGGCGGCGACTCTAACGGCGAGCTGCTCGACCGCTCCACGGGCGCCCTGTACACCCCGGGTTCCACGTTCAAGACCGTGACGCTGTCCGCGGCGCTCGACTCCGGCCAGTTCACGCTCGACTCGCCCATCTCGGGTCCCGCGTCGATCGAGATTGGCGGAGCGGCCGTCACCAACATGCACAACGACGACTTTGGCGAGACGAACCTGCGCGACGCCTTCGCCCACTCGTCCAACACCTCGTACGGCCAGGTTGCCACGCAGCTCGGCGCCGACACGCTTGTGCGCTACGCCCGCGCCTTTGGCTTTGGCACCTCGCTTGGCCAGGACTTCTCCACCGCCACCTCGCTCATGCCCGATCCCAGCGAGATGACCGAGTGGGAGACCGCCTGGGCAGGCGCCGGCCAGCCCGTGGGCGAGCACGCGAGCCCCGCCGGCCCGCAGGTCACCGTGATGCAGGGGGCGGTCATCGCCGCGGGCATCGCCAACGGCGGCGTTGTCATGAACCCCTACGTCGTCGACCACGTGCTGTCGCCCGAGGGCGTCACCGTGAGCACCACGGCCCCCAAGAGCCTGGGCCAGGCCATCACCGCCGAGACGGCCGAGCAGGTCAAAGAGGCCATGCTCGAGGTTGTCCAGAGCGGAACCGGCGTTGCCGCGCAGGTTCGCGGTGCGCGCGTGGCGGGCAAGACGGGCACGGCCGAGCAGGGCGGCCACGTGAACTCCGCGTTCATCGGCTTTGCCCCCTACGACAGCCCCACGCTGGCCATCTCGGTTTACCTCGAGGGCTCCGACACCGACGACGTCTCGGGCCTGGCCGCCCAGCTCGCCGGCCAGGTGCTCTCCAAGTCCCTGAACGCCCAGGCCCAGGGAAGTGATCAGTGATGACGGCACGAGATTCGCGGGTTACACCCGCCTGTCCTGAAGCCGGCCTCGCGGCCGTGGCCTCACGACGAACACGAACTCCGCGGAGGCGCAAACTGACGGCCCCGCGACAGGCATTTGATGCGATGATTGAACAATGGCGCGCCAGCGGGCGCGAGTACTCGATGGGAGCAGAGCATGGCAGATAGGGTTCTCGGCGGACGCTACACCGTCCAGGACAAGATTGGCATCGGTGGCATGGCCACCGTCTACCGTGGCCTGGACGAGGTGCTCGGCAGGACGGTCGCCATCAAGACGATGCTGCCGCAGTATGCGGCCGACCCGTCGTTCGCGGCTCGCTTCAAGCAGGAGGCCCAGGCGGCCGCCGCACTCCAGAGCCCCTACATCGTGGGCGTCTACGACTGGGGCAAGGACGGCGACACATACTACATCGTGATGGAGTACCTGCGCGGCACCGACCTCAAGACCGGCATCAAGCGCCATGGTGCACTCGACTGCCGCAAGGTGGCCCAGATTGGCTCGCAGATCTGCCAGGCACTCTCCGTGGCGCACGGGCACGACATCATCCACCGCGACATCAAGCCGCAGAACATCATGGTGCAGCCCGACGGCAACATCAAGGTGATGGACTTTGGCATCGCCCGCGCCAAGAACAGCCACCTCACGGCCGACAACTCGGTGCTGGGCACCGCCCACTACGTCTCGCCCGAACAGACGCAGGGCAAGGAGCTTGGTCCGCAGTCTGACCTCTACTCCCTGGGCATCGTGATGTACGAGGCCGCCACCGGTCGCGTGCCGTTCGACGGCGACGACGCCATCTCGGTGGCGCTCAAGCAGGTCAACGAACAGCCGGTGCCACCCAGCCAGATCAACCCCAACATCGACGCCACGCTCGAGGGCATCATCCTCAAGTGCATGCGCAAGAACCCGGCCGAGCGCTTCCAGACGGCCGACGAGCTGCGCCGCGTCCTCAATGACTACCTCGCAGGCCGCATCGTGAACCTGGGCGAGGCCACCTCGCTCATCACCGCGGCGCCCACTTCCCAGCTCAGCCGCACGCCCGGCGGCCGCACGCAGGCCATGCCCCGCGCCACCGTGACCCCCACGGCCACCGGTCGCATCCCGGCCTCCGGCTCCACGCAGGGTGGCATGCAGGTGCCCGAGGAGAAGAAGGGCGGCAAGGGCAAGGTTGCCGCCATCGTCATTGGCGTCATCGTTGCCATTGCGCTTATCGCGGGCGGCGCCATGGCCATCATGGGCGACGGCTCGACCACCAAGGCTATGCCCAACCTCGAGGGCATGACCAAGGACGAAGCCACGGCCAAGCTCGCCGAGGCCGGCGACGGCTTCTACATCGTGAGCACGTCCGAGCAGTACAACGACGACATCGACGAGGGCAAGCTCATTAGCCAGGACCCTGCGCGCGACACGCAGTGCAGCAAGGGCACCAAGGTCACGCTCGTGTTCTCCAAGGGCAAGAAGCCCGCGGCCACCGTCACCGTGCCCAACCTCAAGAACATGACGCCGTCCGAGGCCGAGGCGGCGCTGGCCAAGCTCAACCTCAAGGGCGCCGTGGGCGAGTCCGTAGAGTCGTCCGAGGTCGAGAACGGCAAGGTCGCAAGCCAGGACCAGGCCGTCGGCAGCGACGCCAAGGAGGGCGACACGATCACGTATCACCTCTCCACGGGCGTTGGTAAGGCCGATGCGGGCAACCATGTGGGCGAGTACTACCTAACGGTCCAGAGCGAGCTCACGAGCGCCGGCTTCACCAACGTGAAGGTCGACCGCGAGTACAGCGATTCCGTCGAGAAGGACTGCGTCATCAGCCAGAGCCCCACGGGCAGCCAGAGCAAGGACACGCAGATCACGCTTGTGATTTCCAAGGGTCCCAAGCCCAGCTCCAACACGAGCACGGGTGGCAACAACTCGGGTACCACGGGCGGCAACGGCTCCACCTCCTCCGGTGACTCGAGCTCCACGGGCGACTCCGAGGCCAGCGGCTCCGACGCGTCCACCCAGTCGAACCACTAGCAGCTCGACGCATAGGCAAGCCAGCTTCGAGGCCATCCTCTCCCGAGGGTGGCCTCACTTCTTATGTGCGCAACGTGTCGGCAGCGGGAAGCGCGGTGTCACCGGCCGCAAACGCCCCATCGGTTATGCACGTCTCACAGCCGTCAGACATGTCAAACCAATGGCCAGATATGCCCACTCAAACCTGTCATCAGTTGTGCACGTCCAGCGCCTCCCAAACGTGCCAAACCGATGGATCCAATCCGGCCGGACACGACCAATGCCGAGAAGGACGCCGCCGCTTAAACGCACCATCGGTTGTGCACGTCCAGCGCGCCTCAAACGTGCCAAACCAATGGCGAGAAGCGCAATATAGCGAGGCCCTCGGCTCACAATCGAACCGAGGGCCCACACACCCGCTATGCAGCTCTCTCTAACTGCGACGGCGACGCATCAGCATGCCAACGCCCGCAACGGCGGCACCAATCACGGCTGCGGCAACGGGCGCCACGTACGAAGTCTCGTCACCCGTCTGCGGAATGGCATTCGAGCCGTCCTTCTTGTCGTTAGCCTTGTCACCAGCGGGAGACACCTTCGAGCCATCGTCCTGGCCCTGCTCCCCAGAGTCTCCGCCCTTGCCCGTATCACCGGTACCAGCGTTACCACCCTGGCCGCCAGGGCCACCATGCTCGCCCGAATTCGCCTTCTGGTACATCAGGGCAAACGGCGAGAAGGAATCGACCGCAAACTTCACGTAGCTCTTGCCGCCAATCTCGACCTTCTCGGCATCGATGGTCTCGGGAGGATTGCTCTCGAGGAAGATGCTCGAATCATCATCAGAGTCGCGGTCTAAGCCCTTGAAGTGCACAATCTTAAAGCTCGAATTGGGGTTGGCATCCTCGGGCACGGGCCAGTAGACGTTCATCTTCTGGCCCTCGCCCATCGTCACATAGGCATTGCCGTTGGCCGTATCGACGAGGTCGAGGTACTTGAACTCGTAGGCGTACTTCCCGTCGGGATTCATCTTCTCGTCGAGATAGCTCTTGAGCGCAGAGTCATCCAGGCTCTCATCGACCATGAGCTTCACGCCCTCGGGCTCGGCGCTGATGCCAGAGTCATTGACGAAATACTCAGTTCCATCCTGAGCCGCGCCCGCGAGGAAGCCATCGCCCTCGGCAGCGGTGGGCTCGCCATTGGCGATGTCCACATAGACCTCGTCGGTGTTGGCACGGATCGTGAGGGTGCTCGAGCCAAGCTTTACCGGGCGGGAGATAGTCCTGCCATCGACAGTTGCAGTGATGCGCAGCTTGCTCACGTCGAGGCCGCCCGCATACGCGTTCACCTTGAACTGTCGGAACTGGTCGGTGACCGAGGCGACGAAGTCGGTGTTGTCCATGACGTTGCCGCTCTCGTCCTTAAATTGAACGCGGAATGGAATCGTCTCGCTGGTGCCATCCACCTGGCTCGGCAGAATCTTGTAGATGTAGACCTTGCGGCCGTTCATCGTGACGTGGCTCTGGTCCTCATTGCCATAGAGCTCGAGCGACCAACTGCGCGTGATTCCGGTGCTTGGGTCATTGTAGGTAAGCGCCACCTTATCCGTGAGATTCACGGCAGTGCCACCCGTGCTGCCAAGAAGGTCGTTGATGCTCTGAGGCAGCACAAAGTAGAAGCCCATCTCGGGGAAGTCGTTGCTCACGAACTTGCCGTCATCGCCAATGACACCGCTGTAGCCCTCGCCACCCGTGTAGACGGTGAGGTTCATCGGAGCCACCGTAGCCGAAATGGCGTCGACGTCGCCCTTGGCAATCTGCCACATGTGATAGGAGTCGTGATCGATGGGGTCGGCGTCCTCAACGCGCTTGAGGTAGAGGCCATCGCAGATTGCTTCGTCATTGCCCAGCACGAAAACCTCCTGAACGGGAGCGTCGTTATCCTGGGCGGCAGAGAGCACGTAGTTCTGCCCCACCTCGGGCATGGCAAGGTTCTCATAGTTGTCGGCCGCAACGGTATAGACCGTGCTGGAGCCAGTCGAGGTGCCGTCGACGCACAGCGGGATGTCTCCCCCATCGCTCGTACCGTCATAGTTCTTGCTCACAACGGGGAGGCGAATCTCGGCCTTGTTGCCCTGATAGTCGCCGCCAACCTCAGAGGCATTCATGAGGGCCATCGCGCCAGCATTGGTCACGTTACCATTAAACGTTGCCGTGCCCTTGCTTGCGAGAAGACCCTGCTCGCCCACGGAGGTATTGCCCTGAATCCACAGGTCAAAGTTGTGATTCTTTGCTCCCGACTCAGACGTGAACTCCTGGTTCCACGTACCGTCGATGGACGCGTCGCCATAGACCCACATGTGGTTGTCGCTCGTCGTGGTAAGCGTGCTTCCCTGCTCGATGTCGACGCCACGAACCCAGTCATGGTCCTCGAGGGTGACGTCGGAGCCATTGACCAGGTTCACGCTCTCACATTCCTGTACAAAGGAAGCGGTGGCCTCGGCACCATCAAAGGTCACTGTGGGCATCACGCCATGGTCGGGCAGCTTGTTTGCCTGTACGCCCGAGACACCAAGGCGGATGTTGGGCTTGCCTGTCACCGTAATGGTGGAATTGGCCGGAGCCGTCGCGGAGTCAGTACCAAAGAGCAGGGCCCAGTCGCCGCCGTTAACCGTAATCGATAGAGCGCCGGCGGACGAATCACCAACCTCGGTGTAGAGGCCAAAAATGCCAGCCTGGTCGTAGTCGCCGCCGTAGTAGCTATCCTTCAGCTCGACATTGGTCAGCGTCATGGAGAGCGCACCCGTGACGGCTGTGTCGTCGGCGCCATAGATGTTGCCAACATGGCTGCCGCGCACATTTACCTCTACATTGCCCTTAACGTCCGCATGCTTGGAGCCATAAATCTCAGGAGTATCGCCGCGGGTTGGCTCGGTGCCACGGTTCCAGCCCCAAACGTTCTCGTAGGCATCGACGGTCACGCTGCCGCCAACCTGGTACTGGCTGCTCTCAAAGTTAGACATCATGTCGCCGGCACCGAAGATTCCCCAGTTGCTGTTAATTCTAAGCACGCGCTCGGTGTTCTCGTAGTCCGGCGAACCGGCGATGACGTGAACACTGCCATCAACGATGGACATAGCCGGGTACTCGCGCTGGGCGCTGATACCATTGCATCGACCGGCACGCGCCTCAATGGTGAGGTCGCCTTTGATTTCGCAGCCGCTCGTTCCGTCAATTGCCGGGGTGCCGGTACCACCGTTGTCATAGACAAGCTTGGCGTTGCCGTCGACGGAAACATAGCTGGTAGCGGTGCTCGAGCTCGTTCCGTCTCCCAGCACGCTTGCCGGCGTCAGCTTGTTGCCGCCGCACATCGCAACGTTGCCAGAGACCTCGAGGTAGGTATCCCCATGAACCGAGCCGGCAAGGCAGCCGCCCACGATGTTGTGCGAGCCGTTGGTGGAGCCAACGTTAACGGAACCGGTGCCGGCAATCACGAGATAGGTGCTATCGACATCGGCACCATTCGCGCCAGCGTACATCGTAATAGAGAAGTCAAACGTGCTGGCAGTGGTAAAGACCGTGCGATGACCGTTGCAGAACAGCGTGCTGCCCTTCACGTGCACGTTGTCAAATGTGCAGTCGCCGGCAAGGTAACCGGTGTAATAAAAGTCGAGCGTAGCCTGAGTGTCGCCCGAGCTCGTCACGGTAATGCTCTTGCCCTCCGCACCAAAGGTGGCGCGGTAGTTAGACGCGGGGACCCTAAACGTTTCTCCACCTTTGAGTTCAATCGTTGCCCCGTCATCTGAGGATGAGGCGATGGCGGTCAGTGCTTGGGCCAAGTCGTCGTTCGTCTCGACCGTATAGGTAGAGCCACTGACGGCGACGGACTGAGCCGCTGCGGCTGCCTGGGGCTCCACCTGTGGCGTATGGGCCTCCGGCTGGTTGGCCGAGGCATCGACCTCGTCGTTCGCCTCAGCATCATCGGTGGGCGCGGGCAAGGTGGGCGAGAGGGGAACCGGATTGGAGTCGTCTCCGCCATCGGAGGGCGCGGCGGGATTCTGCGCCTGAGCATCCTGAACGATATCGCTCAGTTGTTCGGCAAAAGCCGAGGTAGGAAGTGTGCTAAGTGCAAGTGTGACTGATAACAGGTACGCCAAGGCGCGCCGAGCCTTCGGCTTTTTCACGGGGCAGTCCTTTCTCCTTTGCGATATGCCAGTTAGTCGCTCAGTCAATGACACAGAAGGAGAAACCGATTGTCATACCGCCCCCAGTAGCAATTAAGTTCTAGCACCGTTGTATGAGGGCCGTGACAAGGGGGGGGGGTTAAAATTCCGCGAACGGTAACAGATTTGCCTCGTCTTACAACCGCGTTTTTGAGGACGGAAAGGCTGGTATGGCATTCATTCGACGGCCAACCTGACACGAAGGGACCGACGCACAAGCCTGCCATCGGTTGCGCACGTTCAGGGCCTCCCAAGCGTGCCAAACCGATGGCGAGGAGGGCTGCCCCTAACGCGCCATCGGTTGCACACGTCCAGCGCGCCTCAAACGTGCCAAACCGATGGAACGTTGTCGCAAACGTGCGCAACCGATGGGACGAAAACATGCGCTGCGGCACTCGTACCCACCACGCGCACAACAAAGCGGGCCGGGGAACGTATCCCCGGCCCGCGTCATGTCTGGTGCCCCCGGCGCGATTCGAACGCGCGACACCCGCTTTAGGAGAGCGGTGCTCTATCCCCTGAGCTACGGAGGCGGTTATGTCACCGGCCGGGCCGGCACGCGCGCAAGTGCGAGCGAACTATTATTCTACGCTACTTGCTCGACTTCTTCTCGGCGCGCTCGCGCTCCTCCTCATCGTGGAGGTTGGCAAGCTGCTCGCGGCGCTTCTTGGGACTCAGACTCGCGACCTTGTCCTGGGTCTCGTTGCGCAGCGGACGAATCTTCATCCACTCGTACACGAGCGAGGTGATGATGAACACATAGGCCAGCGCAAGCGAAATCACGGACAGGATGCCGCCGGTCGTCTGCAGGTTGTACCTGTTGGAGCCATCGGACGCTCCAATGTAGCCGGAGGCAAACGAGCAGACCACGAAGACGAGACCCAGTACCAGGAAGATCCACCAGACGCGACGACGCTTCGCGTATAGCTCGTTGCGCTTGAGCAGGGCGTTGGTGAGGGTGTTAAAGATGGCCTCCTCCTCGCGCTCAGCGCGGCGGACCTCCTTCTTCTCCTCCTTCGTCATGCCGGCGGTCGACGTGGAGCCGTCAGGGTTCTTCTTCTTGGTGACAATGCGCACCGACGAGCCGGCATCGCGGACGGGCTTGGCCTTGGTCGGGCTCTTGCGCGTCATGCCAGACGAGACCTGCTTCTTCTCGTCCTCGCCCTGAGGCATGTTTCGCTTGTTGAACGGACTACGCTGGGACATTGCTCTCCTTCATTGGAACGAACTTCTCGCCGGTGATGATCTCGTAGGCCTCCTGGTAGCGCTTCGAGGCACCCTCAATCACCTCGGCGGGCAGGTGTGGCGGCTCGCCCGTCATGTCCCAGTTTGCGCGCAGCCAGTCACGAACGTACTGCTTGTCAAAGCTGGGCTGGACGTGGCCCTCGCTGTAGCCCTCCGCGGGCCAGAAGCGACTGGAGTCGGGCGTCAGGCACTCGTCGATGATAGCGAGCTTGCCGTCAATGAAACCAAACTCGAACTTCGTGTCGGCGATGATGATGCCACGCGTCGCGGCATACTCGGCCGCGGCGTTGTAGATGGCCAGGGACGCGTCACGCAGCTGCGTGGCAACGTCCTCGCCCACGATCTGGGCGCAGCGCTCGAACGAGATGTTCTCGTCGTGATCACCAAGGGCGGCCTTGGTCGAAGGGGTAAAGATGGGCTCGGGCAGCTTGGACGCCTCGGTGAGGCCCTCGGGCAGCTTGATGCCGCAGACGGTGCCATTCTCGTCATAGGTCTTCTTGCCCGAGCCGGTGAGGTAGCCGCGAACGATGCACTCGATGGGCACCGTCGTGGCCTTCTTCACGAGCATGGAGCGACCCAGCAGGTAGTCGGCGTACTCGGCGTACTCCGCCGGGTAGGTGGCCGGGTCGAGAGAGATGACGTGGTTGGGCAGGATGTCTGCAAACTTGTTGAACCAGAACGCAGAGATGCGGGTTAGGATCTCTCCCTTGTACGGAATCTCGTCAGGGAGGATGAAGTCGTACGCGCTGATACGGTCGCTCGCGACCATGAGCAGCGAATCCCCGCAGTCGTAGATGTCACGGACCTTGCCTTGCGAATCTGGGCGCTTACCCATTGCTGCCATTCGATACCGCTTCCCCTCGGTTGAGTGACGCAAAACCGGCAATAACCCTTCCATTGTAGTAGAAAAAGCACCCCTCACCTTGCGATAAGGGGTGCTCGTATGCAGTCGCTCCGTTGTCGGCGAACCATCGATTCGTTGCCGAGAAGGGCAGCCTACTTGTCCTTCTCCTTGTCGTCGCCGGGAAGGGCAAACGGCTTCTCCTGGGTGCGCGGAATGTGGAGCGTGAACTTGGTACCCTTGCCCAGCTCCGACTCAACGCCGATGAAGCCGTGGTGGCGGTCGATGATCTCCTTGGTGAGCGCCAGGCCCACGCCCAGGCCGCCACTCTCGCGCTCGCGACTGGCGTCGGAGCGCCAGAAGCGGCTGAACACGCGCGCGAGGTCCTCCTTTGCGATGCCGATGCCCGTGTCGGTGACCGAGACGATCGCGTCGCGGCCCTCCTGCGACACGGCCACCACCACGTAGCCGTCCTCGGGGGTGTAGCGCAGGGCGTTGGACATGAGGTTGATGACGCACTGACGAATCATGTCGCGGTCGACCTCGCAGAAGATCTCGCGGCGGCCGTTTTGCACGTCGAACTTGAGCTTGAGGCCGCGGTCGGCAAAGAGCTGCTCCTGGGCCTCGACGACCGAACGAACCAGCAGGACGATGTCGGTCTTCTCGGGATCGAACTTGGTGGTGCCGTTCTCGATGCGCGAGAGCTGCAGCATCGCCGAGACGAGGCGCGAGAGGCGACGAACCTCGCTGGCGACGGTCTCGAGGTGCTCGTCGTCGGCGGGCAGCACGCCGTCCTGCATGGCCTCGACCGTGGCGAGCATCGCCATGAGCGGGGTGCGCAGCTCGTGGGCAACGTCACTCGTGAGGCGGTGCTCGAGCTTGAGGTCGCGCTCGAGCGAGGTCGCCATGTCGTCAAACGTCTCGCCCAGCTGACCGATCTCGTCGTCACCCACGATGCCCGTTCGGGCCGTGAGGTCGCCCGAGCGAATCTGCGAGGCGGTCGAGGTAATCGACTTGATGGGCTTGGCGAGCTTGCGGCTCACCATGACGCCGGCGATGATGGCGAGCAGCACGGCCACGATGCCTGCGTAGACCACCGCGTTGTACGAGAGGGTGCGGAACTCCGCGTCGCCCTTCGTGAGCAGTGCCTCGCTGCCGTAGGCCCACAGGCGAACGGAGCCCACGGTCTGACCGCTCATGGTCACGATGCCCTTGTCGACCACAGACTCGGCGTTGGTGGGGGCAAGCGAGGTCGCACGGGTGCGCGTGCCCGAGACGGACGCGCTGGTCTGGGCGGCGGGGTCGTCCTCATGCTCGGAGCCGCGCGACCACGTGTCGTCGTAGATGATGTTGCCGTTGGCGTCTGAGACCTGGACGCCAACCTCGCTCGAGATTGACGAGGACTGCACCGAGCGCTCGACGTCCTCGTCGTTCCAGCCGGTGGTGGCGTCATAGGACTCCCCCAGGCTCTCGGCGATGACCGCGGCGTAGCGCTCCATGTTGGAGCGCGTGTACTTCATGAACTGGGCCTCCCAGTTCACGGCCAGCACCACAACGAGAATCACCGCCGTCATACTCGAGACGGCGGCGAACATCAACGTCATCTTGCCGCGATACGACATGTGGCGCGGCTTTTGGTTGGAGAGCGTCTTCCACGACGCCTTCGAGGCATCAGAAGTCCTGAGCGCCTCGGGGATGTCATCCGCGAGGCGCTCCTGACGAATCTTCTTGCCTACAACGAACTTAGCGGGAACCAACTGGCCTCCCCCTCAGTTGTAGTTCTACTTGTCGCTCTTCTTCTCGGGCTCGGGGGCGTCGAAGCGGTAGCCCACGCCGTGAACCGTGTAGAGCCAGGTGGGGTTGCGCGGGTCGTCGCCGAGCTTGGCGCGCAGGTTCTTGACGTGCGAGTCAATGGTGCGCTCGTAGCCCTCGAAGTCGTAGCCCAGGACCTTCTCGACAAGCTCCATGCGGCTGTAGACCTGGCCGGGGTAGCGGGCCAGCGTCACGAGCAGCTTGAACTCGGAGGCCGTGAGGTCGACCTCCTTGCCACGCACGGTGACCTTGTGCGCCGAGATGTTGATCACGAGGTCGCCGTAGTCGAGCACCTCGAGCGTGGGCTCGTTGTCGACGCGGGCGCGGCGAAGCAGCGCGCGCACGCGGGCAACGAGCTCGCGGGGCGAGAAGGGCTTCACCAGGTAGTCGTCGGCACCAAGCTCGAGGCCAATGATGCGGTCCTCGACCTGGTCCTTGGCGGTGACCATGATGATGGGCACGTCGGACTGGTCGCGAATGGCGCGGCAGACGCGCTCGCCGGAGAGCTTGGGGAGCATGAGGTCGAGAACGACGAGGTCAAAGCCGTGCTTCTCGAACTCGTCGACGGCGGCCTGGCCGTCTCCGACCGAGCGCACCCAGTAGCCCTCGCGCTCAAAGTAGGCGGCGACGGCCTCGCGGATGGCCTTCTCGTCCTCGACCAGCAGAATCTTCTTTGTGTCCGAAGCCATGACGGCCTCCCTGTCAGCATTAGCGCCGCGACGCTCGAAACGAAGCGGCATTCCTATTCATAAAGTTTACCCCATCGGGGCACCTCGATAACCATCTTGGCCGCGAGCGGCGCAAACGCCCAGCTAGAGCGCCCAGGCGCGCACCTGGACGGACGCCGGGTAGCCGGTCTGCTCATCCTTGACGGTGGCAAAGGTCACAAAGGTCGAGGTGGTTCCCATACTTGCGGGGTAGTCGCCGTAGTCGAGCGCGCGGCTGGGGGCGGCAAGCGTGGCGTAGGTCTGGGCGTTGGTGTCGACGATCACGTGGCCTGCGCGCGTCTTGATGAGATAGACGCCGCCCTTGCCCGCGCACACCGCGGCCGGCTCGCGCGGCAGGGCCACGAAGGAGCCGTCGCCCGAGCAGATGTAGGTGCCCATGTTGCCCAAAAGACCGCCCGTGCCGTAGTTGGCCTCGATGGAGAAGACGAAGTTGCCGTCCATGAAGGTGGCATACATGGGCGAGACGGACGCCGGCAGCACCAACTGGTTTACCTGCGTGGACAGCCCGCTCTCGAGCGTGTAGGCCGTGATGCCAAAGTAGCGGCCCTCGTTCGCGCGCACGCGCGGCACAAGCGTCACGTTGCCGTCCGAGACGGTGGGGGCGCAGGCAAAGCGGCCAGAGGAGCGCACGACCTCGTCGGCCGAGGAGGCACCTGCCTGCCACAGGTAGCACGAGGAGTTCTCGCTTGTCTTGCTTCCGCTGGTAGAGGGCATCACAAGCCAGATGACGCTCGAGCCTGAGCAGCACACGAGCGGCGGGTCGTAGTCTGCGTCGGCCTTCCACAGCGTGTTGACCGTGCCCAGCGCACCGTCGGCAAGGGAGGCAGCGAACAGGCGCCACTCATGACTCACGATGTCGAGCTCAGACCACGCGAACACGGAGTCAGAGCACTGCGCGTCATAGATCACGAAGTTGCCGCCCGTACGCGCCACGTCTACCAGCACCACGTTGGCGCCCGAGGCAACCGAGATGGCTCCGGCGCTCGTCATGGCCGAGGGCGTCTGGCTGGGAACCACGTAGGGCTTCCAGGAACCCTCGCTGGGGCGCAGTGTGCATCCCAGCGGCAGGTTCCACGAGCCGGCCTCGGCAAGCGACGTGGTGCCCTTGCCGTCCTCGGCCTGACTGTAGGAGCCCTCGATGTCGCCGGAGCCCACCACATAGGTTGCCGTACCCGAGTCAACGACGACCGGGTCGGACGTGGTTTCCGCGGGCTTCGAGCAGCTCGACAGCACCGACACGGCCGCGGCACCCGCGGCGGTCGCGGCCGTGCCCGCCAGGAACGAGCGGCGCGATATGTTGGGAAGGATCGACATGGGTCCCTTACGCCTGGGCCGCGGCACGGGCCGCGGCAAGGCCAACCGTAAGCTGGTCTGCGCAGGAGGTCTTGCGCGGGCCGCAGGTGTTGCCGGCCAGGATCTGCGAGATCTCGTCGACGGAGTGGCCGGCGACGAGCTTGGAGATGGCCTTGAGATTGCCGTTGCAGCCACCCTCGAAGGAGACCTGCTCGATGGTGTTGCCATCGTCGGACAGGCCGATGTGAATCATCTGAGAGCAGACGCCGCGCGGGCGGAAGTCATAGCTAAACATGTATCTCTCCTTGGTTAGACAGGCGGAACCGTGCCGAGAAGTATCCCCGCTTCCCGGCACGGCGATTCAGACGGTTGCCTGCCCCACGTGGAACACGGGGACGGGGCGGCTGGCCTACTCGAACGACAGGTCCTCGAGGCGGTCGAAGACGCGGTCGATGCGGGTGAGGAAGTCCCACGGGTCAAAGATCTCGTCGAGCTTCTCGGCGGGAACGGTGCAGCGCTGGTCGGCCTCGAGGCGCTCCTTGAAGGTGGGACCGCTCACGCAGTCCTGTACCTCGTGCCAGGTGGCCATGGCGTTCTCCTGAACGATGGCGTAGGCCTCCTCGCGCGTGATGCCCGTGTCAACGAGGGCGAGCAGCACCTTGGAGGAGTAGATGAGACCACGGGTCTTGTTGAGGTTGGCCATCATGCGGGCCGGGTAGAGCTGCAGGCCGTCAATGACGCGGATGAGGCACTGGAACATGTGGTCGAGGGCAATGAAGCTGTCGGCCTGCGCCACGCGCTCGGCGCTGGAGTGCGAGATGTCGCGCTCGTGCCACAGGGCCACGTTGTCAAAGGCAACCTGGGCGTTGGCCTTGACCACACGAGACAGGCCGCAGACCTTCTCCATCGTGATGGGGTTGCGCTTGTGGGGCATGGCCGAGCTGCCCTTCTGGCCCTTGCGGAACGGCTCCTCGGCCTCGAGGGTGTCGGTCTTCTGGAGGTTGCGGACCTCGGTTGCGATGCGCTCGCAGGTGGCAGCCGTGGTGGCGAGCACGCCGGCGAGGTAGGCGTGGTGGTCGCGCGAGATGACCTGCGTGGACAGTGGGTCGTGGACGAGGCCGAGGTGCTCGCAGACGTACTCCTCGACGAACGGGTCGATGCTCGAGTAGGTGCCCACTGCGCCCGAGATGGCACCAAAGGCAACGTTCTTGCGGGCGTCGCGCAGGCGGTCGAGGTCGCGCTTGAGCTCCCAGGCCCAGGAGCCAAACTTCATGCCAAACGTCATGGGCTCGGCATGGATGCCGTGGGTGCGGCCGGCGCACAGGGTGTTGCGCTCCTCGAAGGCACGGCGCTTGCAAATCTCGCCCAGCTTCTGGACGTCCTCGATGATGAGGTCGCAGGCCTGGGTGAGCTGGTAGCACAGGGCGGTGTCGCCAAGGTCGGAGCTCGTCATGCCGTAGTGGACCCAGCGGCTGGGCTTGGGCGTGCCCTCCGGGACGTCGGCGTCGATGTACTCCTTCATGTTGGTGAGGAAGGCGATGACGTCGTGGCGGGTGACCTCCTCGATTGCGTCGACCTCCTCCTTGTTGAATTTGGCGTGGTCGCGGATCCAGGCGGCCTCATCCTTGGTGATGCCGCAGGCACCGAGCTCGGCCTGCGCCTCGCAGGCGAGCACCTCGATCTCCTGCCAGATGGCGTACTTGTTCTCGAGCGAGAAGATGTTGCCCATTTCGGGACGGGTGTAGCGATCGATCATGCGGCTCCTCCTGTGCGGTCGCGGCTGGCCGGCGTGTCTTTTGCACAACACTTTGATTTTAGCGCGATGAGCTGGGAGGGCGCGAGCGGGGCGGCCATGGAGGGGACAACTTAACGGGCTTCGCGCCAAACTTCGCGCCCAACTTAACAGCTGTGGAGTTAAGTGCGAAGTAAGTATTAAGTTGCTGCAAAGCTGAACGGCGCCCAACGCCGATAGGCTTCTCGCACAAAAGAGCGGGCCGAGAGGCAATGCCTCCCGGCCCGCGAACATGCTGGTACGCCATCAGGGATTCGAACCCTGGACCTTGGGATTAAAAGTCCCCTGCTCTAACCAGCTAAGCTAATGGCGCGTGCTCTCTAATTCTAGCCGATGTACAGCGGTCGTGCCGACTCGGGACAGCGGGCGGGCACGGCCGGTCCCTTCGCTACTCCCAGCTCCACTGGCCATGGATGAAGATGGGCTCCTCGGTGCCATCGGCCTTGATGCCCGTGATGTCGAGGTCGTCGGCGCCAATCATGAAGTCGACGTGCTGGGCGCTCTCGTTGACGCCATGGGCCATGAGCTCGTCCTTGTCCATGTCCATGCCACCCTCGTAGCACTCGGGGAAGCCCATGCCCAAGGCAAGGTGACAGCTCGCGTTCTCGTCGTAGAGGGTGTTGTAGAAGAGCAGCCCCGTCTGACGGATGGGCGTGTTCTTGGAGATGAGCGCGCACTCGCCCAGGTAGTGGGCACCCTCGTCGGTCTCGATGATGCTGCGCAGCACGTCTACGCCCTTCTCGGCACCAAAGTCGACAACGCGACCCTCCTCGAACCTCAGCCAGAAGTCACGAACGACGGAGCCGTTGTGGACGAGCGGCAGGGCGGAGTGAACCACGCCGGAGGTACGGGCGCGGTCGGGCGAGGTGAAGACCTCCTCGGTGGGCATGTTGGGGAAGTAGAGCGAGCCGTCGCGGAGCTTGCCGGCGCCGCCCTCCCACACGTGCCTGGGCGTCAGGCCAACCACAAGGTCGGTGCCGTTGCTCGAGGTGTAGTGGAGCGCGTCGTAGTGGGCCTCGTTGAGGCGGCGCTTGCTCTTGGCGAGCATGGCGTTGTGGGTCTCCCACTCGCTCTCGGGGTCATCGGCCACGCGCGTGGTGTCGAGAATGGCAATCCAGAGGCGGTACATCGCCTCCTTGTCGGAGAGATTGGGGAAGACCTTGCGGGCCCAGGCGAGCACCGGGGCGCCGGCGATGCACCAGGCGTTGCCGCCAAAATCGAGGCCGCGACGGTACTCGGCGCACTGGCGGTGCGAGGCCAGCGCGCGGGCGGCGGGCTTGGAGGCGTCGACGCCGAGCATGGCGTCCGGGTCCTCGCCGTCGATCCACAGGAAGGCGGCACCCTCGCGGGCGAGCGAGTTCATCTGCTCGGCCTTCCAGCCCGGAAGCTGCTGGAAGCGCTCGAGCGGGCAGGAGTCGTACTCGAGGCGCGTGAGCTCGTCGTCGCACCAGATGTGGGTCACGTGACCAGCTCCGGCCTCGTAGGCAACGCTCGTGACGATGCGCACGAACTTGAGGCTCTCGACGGGCGCGGTGATAACGAGCTCCTGGCCCGGCTTGAGCGCAACGCCGCGTGAGACGAGCAGCTCGGCGTACTGGCGAAGCCTGGGCTGAAGGCGGCGCATGGCAAGCATGCACTCCTCGTCGGTCATGGGAAGAGAGGCCATGATGGTCCTTTCGTTCTTGGTATGTCAGGCGCTTGTGCGCCGATACGTCTTGGCGGCCGCGAGCGCGGCCACAGGGTTGTTACCCCTTGGCGCGGAGATGTAGTCGAGAGAACCGTTCGCAGAAAAACGCAAAAGCCCCGGCACCTTGAAGTGCCGGGGCCTGCCGTTTCTGGAGCGGGCAACGGGATTCGAACCCGCGGATGACGGCTTGGGAAGCCGTTGCCTTACCACTTGGCGATGCCCGCGCTATGGAGCGGTTTTGTCCGCGCCGCCTGTTCAGTGTACCCAGCGCGGCGGGTTTGGGCAAGTTGGCGGGCGCGATGGCTCGATTCTGGTGTCAGTCACGCAGGGCCGTCGGTGATTGGACGCGCGGGTCGAGGAGGGTGCCATCACCTGGCCCTGGATTCAGTTTTATCACCTCGGTTATTTGCATAACCACCAGCCCGGCACGCACTGGGGACTCCAGATGCGCCGCCCACCGAGAAACGCACGGGAGGGTTGGCGCGAACAAGCGATTTACCTGCGGTGTCAGGTCTGTGTCAGCACGCTCACGGGTTTGTGTTGGATGCCCTTCCTATGCTGCTCCCAACGAATCGGCCAAGAAGAGGGGAGTGCCATGGAAGCTAAGCGCTTGTCATCACATAGCCCGGGAGCAGCAAACGGATTGTCCCTGTCCAAAGGCGGGGACGGAGGCATCGCTATCGTGCCCTGCCCTGGGTTAAAGGAAGTGTTTGGGGGAGCGTCCGACGCAAGCGATCAGCGCAGTTGGCGTTCGCGTCCCGAGGCCTGGCCCATGCCCATGCCCCTGCCGGACTCGACCCGATTGGTCGTCCGATGAGGGCGGGACAGTTCCGCGTGCCCGAGCGCAGGCGCGCGGCGAGGAGGGCACGGCAGAGCAGCGGCGAGCGCCGGCCACGAGGGAAGCGCACGTGGGCGGTGCTCGGCGGACTGCTCGTGCTGGTCTTGGGTATCGGCGGCGCGGCGCTGCTGCTTCTTGGCGGCAGCGACCTCACGGGAACAATCCTCGGCGCGGCGCGGGAGGGCAAGAGTCGCGCGGAGCTGCAGGCCGAGCTCGACCAAGAGGTGCAGGACAACATGATGACGGTGAGCGTACTCCCCTCACCGCGACTGAGCTCGAGCGGGCTGCTTGAGGTTGGCTTTGAGAACGACGCCGAGAACAAGTTCTCGCAGCGCTTCACGCTCACGCAGGATGGGGTCGAGATCTATCGCAGCGACCCGCTCGAGCCGGGCAAGCGCATCGACTCCATTCGCCTCAAGGACGTCGCGACAGGCAAGGCGATGGTCGAGGTGCAGGCCGTCGACCAAGAGAGCGGGGCAGACCACGGCTCCCCCACCGCCATCGAGGTCAACGTCGTCAATGACCCCGCCGAGACTCAAGCCGCAGATACGGCCGCTGCCGCGGCCGAGGGCTCGGCATAACGGCTAACCAGGTACCCCGCGGGGCTCATAAGGAGGCCCGCACGCAGAGAGGAGAGCAGCATGTTGCACGAGAGCGATCGCCCCAGGGAGGCAACGCGCACGACCAGGGGCTGTGCCAGGGCTGGCGCCGTCATGGCCGGCCTTACGCTCGTCGCAAGCCTCGGGTGCCCCGGCGTCGCGCTTGCCGAGGAGGTCTCCCAGGGCAGAACGGGGTCGACCAAGGTCACCGTCACGGCAGACAACGAGAACCTACGCTTCCGCGTTCCCACGGTCATCCCCTTCGTCGCGGCAAGCGACGGCACGCTCACGGGCCCCAGCCCCGAGGCAACGAGAATCGAGAACCTCTCGGCCTTTGGCCTCAAGGTCACCAACGTGCGCGTCGAGGGCGCGGGCGGATGGACCCACTCCTCAGACGTCAACGGCGCCGACAACTCCATCGACTGGGTGCTGGGACCGCAGGGGGCGCAGGTAAGTGCCGCCGAGGCCAGCAAGGGCGAGGGCACGGCCATCTCCGATGCCAAGTGGAACATGACCTACCAGAGCGACAGTACCGAGACCGACGACATCCTGCTCTACACCTCGGGAACCGTGGGCAGGGTCACGCAGGACATCAGCTCGCCCGTACACATCGGTACCGTGACCTTCACGCTGGCGCCGGGCGCACACGCCCAGCCCCAGGCAAACGATGCGGCGCAGGACGAGCCCGCGCCCGAGGCGCCCACGGGTGAGCAGTCATGAGAAGCCTGGCAAGACGCCTAGCCGCATTGCTTCCCGCCGCGCTTCTCGGCCTTCTGCCCAGCGCAGCGTGGGCGGCGGGAGGCAGCACCGACGTCACGATACGCAGGCTCGAGGAGCAGGCGCCCAATCCCCTGGCGCCCTTCATGCCCCTTGCGCAGACGGGTGTTGACGGCCAGGGCTGGTGGCTCGTTGCGGGAGGTCTCGCCCTCATCGCAATGGCGCTCGTGGCCTGGCGCATAGCGAGGGGAAGGAGTCGCGATGCGCACTAGGCACCTGACACGCCTTGGTCTTGGGATGCTGTCCGGCGCCTGCGCGCTGGCCCTTGTCATGGCTCCGGCAGGCGCACGGGCAGATGACATCGACTACTTCTGCGAAGACGTCGTGGTCACGACGCCCCAGAGTCAAGGTCCCATTGCCAGGAAATCCGCCATTGCAAGGCAATCCGCCATAGCCACCCAGTCATCGCCGGTGGGCACCTGGGTCGAGGTCAAACGCAGCACGTCGGCGACAATCATCCAAACGTGCCTGTACTACATCTCGCCCAACGCTAACAGCGACGGCTCAGTGCAGGTTACGGTCAAGACGGTCCTGCAGAACAACAACTACAACGGAGCCATCTTCTGGACCACGACCAAGACCATCTATGACAATGGCACGCAATGCGCCTTCATCGGCGAGGACTGGAACTCCAAGGCCTATCACAACGAGTCGATCTCGGCCGAGGCGACCTTCGCCGTTCGCGGCGGTGGACGTCACCGCATCACCTCGATAGAGACGGGCTTTCGCGGCAGCTCCGAGACCTCGGCCGGCTGGGACTTCACCATCGACATCCCCTACACCATCTCGTCGAGTTGCGAGCAGGGCGGCTCCATCTCCCCCGCTGGCAACACGCTCGTGGGCGTTGGCGCCTCACAGGGGTACAACGTCTCGGCAAACGACGGATGGCGTATCAGGGACATCGAGGTAGACGACACGAGCGTGGGCGCGCGCAGCAACTACACCTTCACCAACGTGAGCGGCAACCACACCATACGCGCCAAGTTCCAGAAGGTCTGGAAGGTCAAGTTCGTCGACGGCATAACCGGAGAAACCCTCTTCGAGCAGGTCGTCGACGAGGGATCGGGCGCCACGGCACCCGAAGTCCCTGGCCACAATGGATGGCACTTCTCGGGATGGGACGGTGACTTCTCCCACGTGGGCAGCGACCTGACCATAACGGCAACGTACGAACCAACCATCTCGGTGAGGGTGCCCTCGCTCATCC
>NZ_CEVYAT010000009.1:0-24570 GCF_982402205.1 Parolsenella sp.
TGCGGGGGCCTCACCGTCATCGGCCTTGGTGGCCTTCTCGGCAGCTGCAGCCTTCTCGGCGGCCAGGCGCGCGCGGCGCTCAGCGAAGGTCTCGGCCGGCTTGGCGGCTGCGACCTCCTCCTCGGTGAGGTCGGCGTCCTCCTCCTGGGCCTTGGCCGCGGCCTTGCCCATGGGCGAGTTGGCGGCGTCCTGGATGGGGTCGATGATCTCGGACTGGACGACCTTGGTCACGCCCTCCTGCGCGGTGCGGAACTGCCTGAGGGCACGACCAATGGTGCGGCCCATGCCCGGCAGCTTGTCCGGGCCAAACAGCAGGAACGCAAACACGAGAATGAGTATGAACTCTGTATCTCCGATGCCGAACACGTAAGCCTCCTTGGGCGATTGCGCGCGCCTCGAGGGGTGCGCACAAGTCTGCTAGTCCTGTACGTTCAGCGCTTTCTCAACGCCCAGAAGCCCCAGCACGCGGCGCACGTTGTGCTGCGGGTTGGCGACCTCGAAGCCGATGCCGTCCTCGCCCGCGCGGGTGGCGGCACCAACCAGCACGCCAATGCCAGTCGAGTCGATGTAGCTGGTCTCGGCAAGGTCGACCTCGACGCGGGCGGGCTTTGCGCCCAGTGCCTCGTCGACGGCCTCGCGGAGCTTGTCGGCGTTCGAGACGTCGACCTCGCCGGCGACGCTCACGAGGCGCGTCGCGTCGTTGGAAGTCGTGGTAATGGAAAGGTCCATGCCCATCCCCCTTTGCTACTCGGCGTCTGCGGACGCGTCACCGGTGGTGGCGGCGTCGGCCGAGCTGGTGATTGACTGGAGCTGCGAGGTGACGTAGCTCTTCATGCCGTTCTCGTCGTTCGGGTCGACCTCGAGCGCCTTGTTGTAGGCGTCCTCGGCCTTGTTGGTGTCGCCCGTCTCCTGATAGATCATGCCGAGGTTGGCCCAGGCGGGCGCGTAGTCGGGCGTGGCGGCGACGAACTTCTCGAGCGCGGAGATGGCGCCGGCCGAGTCGCCCAGGTAGTACCGGCACAGCGCGCGGTTCACGTGCGCGGCGGCGGCGTCGTTGCTCTCGAGGTAGGTGTCATAGTAGCCCTCGGCCTTCTGGAGAAGGTCGGTGACGTGGGCGTTCTCCTCGTCGGTGCTGGCGTAGTTCTTTGCCATATCGCCCCAGGTGAGGTAGGTGTTGGCGAGGTTGATGAGAGCCGCCGCGTCGTTGGGGTTGCTCTCGAGCTTGGCCTCGAGCGAGTCTGCCGTGGACTGGTAGCGACTGTCGAGCTGGTCCATGTAGGAGTTGGTCGTGGCCGCGGTCGCGCTCGTCTGCGCGGCATCCGTGCTCGAACTCGAGCTCGAGGCCTGCATGCCCGAGACAATCGCCGACAGCGACGGCAGCAGGATGGAGCCCACCATGATGATGGACACGAGAATGACGGCAACGAGCACCAGCGGGCGGCGGCTCGAGGGCTTGACTGTGCGGCTGGGCTCGGACTCCTCGCTGGCGTGGTGGCCGCGGCCCGTCGTCCCCAGGTCTACGCTCTCGGGCTTCTCCTCGACCTGCTCGTGCTTCTTCGATGCCATACGATCCTCCTGCCATAGCCTCGCGGGGCCACCTACATATATGTACGTCCCCGCGTCAACCCTAGGGCCAAGAAGGACACGTGCGGCTCATTCTACCCCAAGCCACCAAATTACCATCCCGCAAGGATAGCAGAGCGGGCGGCGACGCTGCGCGCGCCACCGCCCTCTCCTCGTCAAAGAACTGTCGAGCGCGGGGTCTTGCCCTCAAAGCCGCAGGGAACTGGGACAAAAAAGCTCCGGGCCATTTTGTCCCAGGGTGCTAGCGGGCGGCGCGGGCCAGGCGTGCCGAGACGAGCTTCACACAGGCGACGAACACGTCGAGCGCGGCGCCGAGGTCGACGAGCGTGGGGTACGAGGGGGCAATTCGGATGTTGGTGTCACGCGGGTCCTTGCCGTAGGGCCAGGTGGCGCCGGCACCGGTCATCTTGACGCCCAGGTCTGCCGCCAGGGCAACGATGGCCTTGGCCGAGCCCTCGGGGCCGTCGAACGAGACGAAGTAGCCGCCCTTGGGGTGCGACCACGTGGCGCAGCCAAGCTCGCCCAGGCCCTCGGTGAGCTTGCGCTCCACCAGGTCGAAGCGCGGGCGCAGCACCTTGGCCTGCTCGGCCATGTGGTCGCGCACGGCGTTGGCGTTGGGCAGCCAGCGGGCATGCATGAGCTGGGCGAGCTTGTCGGAGCACACGCGCTCCACGCCAAACCAGGCCTTGAGGTCGGCGATGTCGGCGTCGCTTGCGGCCACAGCGGCGATGCCGCTGCCCGGGAAGGTCACCTTGCTGGTCGAGGCGAACTCATAGACGAGGTTGTCGCCGCCGGCCTCGGCCACGGCGCCAAAGACCTCGAGCAGCTCGTCGGGCTCGTCGGTGAGCTCGTGGACGATGTAGGCGTTGTCCCAGTAGATGCGGAAGTCGGGCGCGGCAGGCTTGAGCGAGGCCATGCGGCGCACGACCTCGTCGGAGTAGGTGATGCCCGTGGGGTTGGAGTACTTGGGCACGCACCAGATGCCCTTGACCGATGGGTCGCCCTCGACGAGGCGCTGGACCTCGTCCATGTCGGGGCCGTCCGGACCCATGGCGACGGGCACGTTCTCAAAGCCCACGTTGGCCGTCACGCCAAAGTGGCGGTCGTAGCCGGGGCTCGGGCACAGCCACCTGAGTGTGCCGCGCGCGGCCTGCTGGCACTGCGGCTCGCAGCCGGCGACGCCCTTGACCCAGCCGTGGAGCACGGCGTCGTGCATGATGTTGAGGCTCGACGAGCCGCCCAGCACGAGGTTTTCCGGGTTCACGCCCAAGATCTGGGCCATAAGGCGGCGGGCCGAGGGCACGCCGTCGGGGCAGCCGTAGTTGGCGGCGTCGACGCCATCGTCGGTGAGGTCGGAGGAGGAGGTCAGCACATCGAGCATCGGGCGGGCCAGGTCGACCTGCTCGGGCGACGGCTTGCCGCGGGCCATGTCGAGCGCGAGGCCGCGGCCGCGCAGCTCCTCGACGTCGGCCTCGAGTCCCTTGATCTGCTCGTCCAGCTCCTCAGTGGTCATGCTCTCGTAGACGTTAGCCATGGTCGTCTCCATTCGCACATCTCAGGCGTCGGCGCGCCCCTGCACTGTGAGTATATGCGTTACCATGTGTCGCATGGATAAACCGCCCTACATTCCCAACTCAGACGAGTTTGGCGAGCTGCAGCGCTTCGTCGACTCGCTCTATGCCTCCGCCGAGTTTGTGGACAACCTCGACGCCCAGGTCATGGCCGAGACGTACGACCTCGACTACGACCTGCTCGAGATTGTCTCCTGCCTGCCCAACGGCGTCTACGAGCGCGCCCGTCTCGCAGACCAGCTCAACTCGGCGCTGGCCGCCCACGGCTGGACCCAGCGCTTCGGCACGGTCGAGTAGCGCAAGAGGCGCCG
The DNA here is from genome assembly GCF_982402205.1 of Parolsenella sp. Classification (NCBI taxonomy): domain Bacteria; kingdom Bacillati; phylum Actinomycetota; class Coriobacteriia; order Coriobacteriales; family Atopobiaceae; genus Parolsenella; species Parolsenella sp. The sequence goes on from NZ_CEVYAT010000009.1 coordinate 3,467, forward strand.
CCCCACGGCCTGCCGCCCGCATCCCGCCAACCAGTACGGGCACGGGCGGCCACGGCCCCGCGGCCGCCCGTGCCCTCCCGGCAAGCCCAGGTGCACCAGTCCACATACATACGAAGACGCCCCGCCACGATCAATGCGTGACGGGGCGTCCCTTGTCTTGCGACATCATGGCGTGCGCGAGAAGGCCGCGGCCGCTCTACTCCTCCATGGGCTGCTCGGGACCCTCGGGCTTCTTGGTGGCAACGAGAATGAACACGCTGCCCACCACGGCCGCGACGACCGAGCCGGCGAGGATGGCGCACTTGGCGGCCAGCACCTCGCTCTCGACGGTGAAGGCCAGGCCCGCGATGAGTATCGACATCGTGAAGCCCAGGCCACCCATGAGGCCCACGCCCACGATCTGCTTCCAGTCGACACCGCGCGGCAGCTTGGCAAAGCCAATCTTCACTAGCATGAACGTCACGCCGATGATGCCGATGGGCTTGCCGAGAAAGGCGCCCAGGAACACGCCGCGGGTCACCGGGTCGGCGATGATGGCCGCGGGGTCCGCGCCCACGAGGCACACCTGGGCATTCACGAAGGCAAAGAGCGGCAGCACGAAGAAGTTCACGAACACCGAGATGGCGTTCTCGACGCGCTCGAGCGGCGGGGTCACGTGGTGCATGACCTGCTCGACGCCCTCGGCCGCAACCGTGAAGTCGTGCTGGCCCAGCACGTGGGACTCGGCATCGTAGGCGTCATCGAGCAGGTTGGCCTTGTCGGAGAGCCAGTCGCGCAGGGCATCGAGCTGGATGTCGGAGCGGGCCGGAAGGAACAGCGCGAGCACGACGCCCGCGAGCGTGGCGTGGATGCCCGAGTTGAACATGCACACCCACAGCACGAGGCCCACGAGGATGTACCAGCGCGAGCTGTAGACGTGGCAGTGGTGCAGGGCCGCGAGCACCACGACGCAGCCAAGCGACGCGGCGAGCCACGGGATGCTCGGCGTCTGGCCGTAGAACACCGCGATCACAATGATGGCCAGGATGTCGTCGGCGATGGCGAGGGTCGAGAAGAACACCTTGGTGGCAGGCGCCACGCGGTCGCCCAGAAGCGACATGATGCCCAGCGCGAAGGCGATGTCGGTGGCCATCGGCACGGCCCAGCCGTGCGGGGCGCCGCCCTCGCCCAGGTTCAGCAGCATGTAGATGATCGAAGGTACGGCCACGCCGCCCACGGCGGCGAGCATCGGCAGGGCCGCCTGGCGCGGGCGCCTCAGCTGGCCCACGGTCATCTCGTACTTGAGCTCGATGCCCACGAGCAGGAAGAAGATCGCCATGAGAAAGTCGTTGACAAACTGCTCGAGGGTGATCGTGGCAGACCAGTCGCCGACGCCAAGCGTGAGGCCCGTCTCGAAGAAATGGTGGACCGTCTCGTAGGCGGGGGTGTTGGCCACGATGACGGCGAGGATCGCCGCGAGCACCATGACCGCGGCGGCAATGGTGCCGTTCGACGTGATCTTGTGGCGCGAGTCTCGCTTCTCAATGCGCTGCGCCACCGCGTCGACGCGGATGATCTCCTCGTCGATGACGGACTCTGGGGTCTGGGGCATGTCACATCCTTCTTCTGGGCGCGTGGCCCGAACGTGCGGGTTGGTGCCCGCGTCTCAAGAAGGCCGCCAGCGCATGCGCCGGCGGCCCAGTCTCAATCTATCTACCCGCACGGCCCCGCGCCCGGCGTCAGCCCAACGTGCGCCCCACGGGAATTCCACGAGTCCCTACTCGGCGGCAGCCAGGATCGGAGCGGCGACCTGCTTCTTGCGGGAGAGGACGCCCGGCATCCAGACGCCGTCGTGCTCGTCGGCAATGCCCAGGCCCTTTTGAGCAGCCTCGGTCTCGCCCTCGAGCAGGACCTGCGAGCCCTCCTCCATGATGTCGGTGATGCACAGGACAATGCCGTCAGCACCCTTCTCGGCGGCGTAGGCGCGCATGGCCTCGCGAATCTCGTCGATCATGCCGAGCGCGCGGCTCTTGTCGACGGTCTCGTACTGGCCGATGAGCAGCTTCTTGCCGGCGGGCTCGAACATCTTGATGTCGTTGCCGACCATCTCGGCTGCGGTGAAGGAGCCGGACGGACGGGTAAGGAAGACCTCCATGCCAAACTTGACCGGGTCGACGCCCACCTGCTCGCCGAGCTTGGCGGCGACGGCGCGGTCGACATCGGTGGTGGTGGGGCTCTTGAGCATGAGCGTGTCGGTCATCATGGCCGAGAGCAGCAGCGTGGCCTGCTCGCGCGTGGGCTCGACGCCCAGGACCTCGAAGAGCTTGGCGACGATGGTGCAGCTGGAGCCCCAGGGCAGGGCGATGTAGTGCAGCGGGGCGGCCGTGGTGAAGCCGCCGATGCGGTGGTGGTCGACAACGCCGGTGACGACGGCGTTGGCGATGCCGTCGACGGTCTGGCCATCCTCGTTGTGGTCGGTGAGAACGACCTGCTGGGGCTCGTCGGCGGCCTCGATGACCTCGAGCAGCTCGGGCTCGGCCACACCGTTGTCGGCGAGGAGCTTGGCAGACTCGGCGGGCAGCGAGCCCAGGCGGCGGGCAACGTAGGTGTTGCCGTCGTAGTTGACCTGGTTGAGCAGCTGCGACAGCACGACGGCCGACATGATGGCGTCGTTGTCGGGGTTCTTGTGACCAAAGACGTAGACCGTGCTCATGGACTCTCCTTCTATCCTTGCCCGCACCCTCGCGCGGACACCTGCGGACGCCTGCGCGTCCGGAATATGCACAACGTTCTTATTGTAACCGCGCCGCCTGCGCACGCGCGCGGCCGCGGCGCGTCCCTACGGGTTGAACACGAGCAATACCACGCGCCGGCCGCGCCTAGCGCCCCAGCAGCAGTGTCTGCTCCACGAAGACCTTGTCGGCCACCGCCTCGACGCCAGCCTCCATCACGCGGGCGAGGTCGGGGGCAACGGGCGTGCCCTCGGCGTCGGTGAGCTCGACGGTGGGCGTCGAGAGGGACACGGTTCCGTCGAAGCGCTGGGCAAGCGCATCCTCGAGCGAGCCCGCCAGCGCGTCATAGGTGGCCGCCACGTTGACCCCGCGGTCGACGCAGGCCTGGTACAGATCACGAATCTGCGAGATCGAGAACACGCGCTTGAACGAGCACACAAAGATGAGGGTCGCCACGTGGCGGCGCGTGTAGCGGCGGCGCTGCGGCGCGGGCACGACGCGCTGCTTCACGTAGTTGTTGACCATCGAGCCGGTCAGCAGCTCCTCGCCGGGAAGGGCCATGAACGACAGGCTCTGCGACACGAGCGCAAGCACCTGGTCGAGGTAGAGCTCGATGCGAGGTATCTCGTCAATGCGCATGATGTGGGCGCAGGCCATGCGACGCGCCAGCTCGCGCGCCTCGTCATCGTCGAGCGTCATGGACCACCCTCCCCTCGCGTGTCCGCCACGCACGACCTTCTCGACCGCGGCGTCGCCGGCACCTGCACGCCGGCGTTCTTCTCGTCCACGCTAGTTTACACATTATGAAAAGCAGCACATCTTGTTTTAAATACTAGATGTGCTAATCCTCCATATTCATAGGCTATACTGCCGCTCAAGAGTTAACGGCACGGCCGCGGAACGCCAGCGAGGAGAGACCATGAACGACCAGCGCATCGCCGTCCTCACGGACACGGGCACCAACACCCCCGCAGACTTCTGCGAGGCCCATGACGTGCGCAACATCCCCCTGGTGGTGAACTACGCGGACGGCTCGTACCGCTCGGGCGTCGACATCACCACCGACGAGGTCATCGACCGCTTCGCCACCGAGATTCCCACCACGAGCCTGCCGAGCCCCGCAGACATCCAGGCCGCCCTCGAGGCCGCACGCGCCGACGGCTACGAGCGCGCCGTGCTCGTGACGATCAGCTCGGGGCTCTCGGCCACCTGCCAGACCGCCGAGCTCGTCGCCAGGCAGATGGAGGGCTTCCCCGTCACCGTGGTCGACACCAAGAGCATCGGCGTCGCCGCGGGTCTCGTGGTCATGGCCGCGGTCGAGATGATCGAGGCGGGCGCTCCCTTCGAGGAGCTGGGACCTAGGCTCGCAGACCTCTCCGAGCACACGCGCGTCTACTTCACGGTGCGCGAGCTCAAGTACCTGCGCCACGGCGGCCGCATCAACGAGGCGACGTATCGCCTGGGCAGCGCCCTCAACATCAAGCCCGTCTTCTACTGCGACGCCGAGGGCAAGTACGCCACGGTCAAGAAAGCCCGCGGCTGGGAGAAGGCCCTCGCCGCAGAGCTGGCGTTTGTCCAGGAGCAGGCCAAGCGCTACGAGCGCGTTGTCTGCGCCGTGTGCTGCACCAAGGCCGAGGACAGGCTCGACGAGCTCACGGGCAAGATCCTCGAGACCATCCCCAACGTCATCGACGTGGTGCGCAGCGGCATCTCGCCCGACCTCATCGTCCACACCGGCGCGAGCCTCGTGGGCATGGCCGTCCAACCCTGCTGGCGCTAGCCCACCTGGGACACTACAGCCCGTAGCATTACATGTCCCAGCGCATGTGATGACATATTCATCACCGCTGTAAACAGAACGCTACAGATGCGCCGACTGACCTGCGGGCCAGTCGGCGTTGCGTGCATAATGAAGCGATACCGTAGGCTCGACAGCTAAGGGGACACTGTGTCAATCACCGCAGAAGAGGTCACCGAGACACTCAACATGGTCACCGAGCAGCACCTCGACATCCGCACCATCACGATGGGCATCTCGCTCATGGGCTGCGCGGACGAGAACATGGATCGCATGTGCACCAAGGTCTACGACCACATCACCAAGACCGCCGAGAACCTCGTGCCCGTTGCCGAGAGCCTCGAGCGCGAGTATGGCATCCCCATCGTCAACAAGCGCGTCTCCGTGACGCCCATCGCCCAGATTGCCGCGGCCTGCCCCGACGCGGACCTCGTGCCGCTCGCCCACGCGCTCGACCGCGCCGCCGCCACGCTTGGCATCGACTACCTGGGCGGCTACTCCGCGCTCGTCCACAAGGGCATCGGCGACGCCGACCGCAGGCTCATCCGTTGCATCCCCGAGGCCCTGGCGAGCACGAGCCGCGTGTGCTCGAGCGTCAACGTCGCGAGTCTGCGCGCCGGCATCAACATGGACGCCGTGCTCATGGTGGCCCAGACGGTGCTCGACTGCGCCCGCCTCACCGCCGACCAGGACTCCATCGGCGCAAGCAAGTTCGTCGTCTTCTCCAACATGGTCGAGGACTCGCCCTTCATGGCCGGCGCCACGCACGGCTCGGGTGAGGCCGACGCCGTGATCAACGTGGGCGTCTCGGGCCCCGGCGTCATGGCCGCCGCCCTCGAGGAGCTGCCCGAGACAGCCAGCATGATGGAGGTCGCCGAGCGCATCAAGCAGACCGCGTTCAAGATCACGCGCGCCGGCGAGCTCATGAGCCGCGAGGCCGCGCGTCGCCTGGGCAAGGAGAAGGGCATCGTCGACCTGTCGCTGGCCCCCACCCCCGCCATCGGCGACTCCGTGGCCCGCATCCTCGAGATCATTGGCGTGGGCACCTGCGGAGGCCCCGGCACCACGTGCGCCCTGGCCATGCTCAACGACGCCGTCAAGAAGGGCGGCGTCATGGCGAGCTCCAGCGTGGGCGGCCTGTCGGGCGCCTTCATCCCGGTGTCCGAGGACGCGGGCATGATCGAGGCGGCCGAGGCGGGCGCCCTCTCGCTCGAGAAGCTCGAGGCCATGACCTGCGTGTGCTCGGTGGGCCTCGACATGATTGCGGTTCCCGGCGACACGCCCGTCGAGGCCATCGCCGGCATCATCGCCGACGAGATGGCCATCGGCGTCATCAACAACAAGACGACCGCCGTGCGCCTCATCCCGGCCATCGGCAAGTCTGAGGGAGACTCGGTGGAGTTTGGCGGCCTGTTTGGCCGCGCCCCGGTCATGCACGTGAACCCCAACGCGGGCCACGTCCTCGCCCACCGAGGCGGCCGCTTCCCAGCCCCGCTCAACTCGCTCAAGAACTAGCGCGGGCAACACCACCCGGTTTGGCGCCGGCCTCGCAAGGGGCCGGCCCCTTTTTGTGCGAGAAGGGCGAGAAGGACGAAGGCAAGCGGCGCGCCCATGCATATATGCATGGCATGATTATGTAAGGTAGTTTCTGGGAACAAGCTAGCCCATCGAGCAAGGAAGGGAGTGGGCGTGGGGCACGTGACGAGCGGGCACAGAGGCAGCAAGGCGCTGGTGGGAGCGTTTGTTGGCGGCACCTCCGTCGTGGCCGCGCTCGCAAGCCCCACCCCGGCGCTCGCCCTCGACCTCACCACGCCCCAGCTCGCCACCCAAGACGGCTCCCCCTCCTTTGCGCAGGGGCTGCTCACCTGCGCGCCCCTCGTCCGCGAGCAGCCGAGCCGTGTCGACGTGAGCGGCGCCACCGCCAACGCCTCCCAGCTCAGACCCCTCGACGAGGCCATCTGCGCCATCGAGGGGCAGGGCCACCAGGTGGGCTTCGTAATGGTCGACCTTGGCAGCGGGGCCACCGTGAGCTACCACGCGGACAACGCGTTCTACTCGGCAAGCTCCATCAAGGGACCCTACGTCGTGTCGGTCGTGCAGAACGTGCTGGGAGACGGCGCCCCCGCAGATGGGCGCATCGACGCGATTCTGCGCCACTCGGACAACGACGCCTACGCCTCGTTTCGCTCGAGCTACACCGACGCGCCCATGCACGCCCTCGTCGACGCCTCGGGCGCCGAGCAGATGGCGAACTCGGGCATAACCGAGGTGGTGGAGGCCTCGGCCGCGCCCGCGCGCGAGGGCGGCATCGCCGACAACTTCTACGAGTTCGTAACGCCGCGCCAGCTCGCAGCACTCTGGCAGCAGTGCCACGCCTACCTTGCCTCGGACGAGCCGGGCGCCGCGTGGCTCGCGGACGAGCTCACGCACCCCGAGGTCTCGTCGCTTCGGCACGTGGGCTGCGCCTGGGGCACCACCTGGTCAAAGGCCGGCTGGTACCCAGACGACGACGCGGCCTTCTCAACCACCGTCGACGCCGGTGTGGCGCGCACGGCCACGGGAGACGTGGCCATAGCGGTCATGACCACCGCGCCCGAGGACTTCTCGGTCACCGCGAGCGTCATCGCCCCGCTGCTGGTCCTCCATGCAGAAATGGCGGAGTAGCGCAGCCGCGCCACCCCGCCATCCTGGGACGATTGAGCCCGTAGCCTTATCGTCCCAAACCGCAGGAAAAGCGGGACAGTAAAGCTACGGGCGGCTCTGTCCCAAAGCCCTAGAACTCGCCCACGAAGCGAACCTCAGGCTCGAGCTCCACGTCAAACTGACGCTTGACCTCGGCACGGACGTGGTCGATCACGGCGCGCACGTCCGCCGCCGTGGCGCCGCCCACGTTCACGACGAAGCCCGCATGCTTGGTCGAGACGGCCGCGCCACCCACCTGGTAGCCCTTGAGCCCGGCGTCGGTGATGAGCTTGCCGGCGAAGTGGCCCTCGGGGCGCTTGAACGTGGAGCCGGCGCTCGGCAGCTCGAGCGGCTGCTTGCTCTCGCGAGCCTCCGTGAGCTCCTCGACGCGCGCGGCGATCGCCGCCGGGTCGCCCGGGTCGAGCGCGAAGGTGGCCGAGAGCACGACGAGCCCCTCGGTGCGCACGCGGCTCGTGCGGTATCCCATCTCGAGGTCCGCCACCGCGATCTGCTCCACGAAGCCACTCGGCATGAGGCAACGCACGCTCTCGAGGACGTCGGCGCAGCAGCCGTCGTAGGCGCCCGCGTTCATGAAGACCGCGCCGCCCACGCTGCCGGGGATGCCGCAGGCAAACTCCAGGCCCGTGAGGCCCAGCGAGGCCGCGAGGGCCGAGGCGTCGGCGATGGCCGCGCCCGCCTGGCACACGAGCTGGCAGCGCTCGCGGGGATCTCCCAGCATGAGGATGTCGTCGAGGGCGCCCGCGCAGTCGACCATGACGCCGCGGTAGCCGCCGTCGCCCACGAGCAGGTCGCTGCCCAGGCCCAGCAGGAAGTGCTCGACGCCCGTGTCGCGGCAGGCACGCACAACGCGCACGAGCTCGTCCTCGCTCGCGGGCGAGACGAACAGGTCTGCGGGTCCGCCCACCTTGAAGGTGGTGTGGGCGCTCATGGGCTCGTCGCGGCGCACGCCATCCTCGCCCACCACGGCCACGAGCGCGCCGGCGAGCGCCTCGAGCTTCTCGATATCCATTGGCATCGGAACTCCTTGGGTGCATGCGGGCGCGCATTGACACGCATTGGCCCGCCTCGTTCTTATCGTCCAAATCGTAGCGTACCCGCCCGCAAGCCCATTGACACCACACATACGCATGGCTAGCCTGTGGTTGTCAGTTTCAGGGCGGGGTGAGATTCCCCACTGGCGGTAACCGCAGGAGATGTGGAAGCCCGCAACCCGCGAATACGCGGCCGACCCGGTGAGAGTCCGGGGCCAACGGTACAGTCCGGATGGAAGAAACGGAGGGCCACCATGGCCAATTCTGTGCACTCGTCTACCCACGCAACCACCGGTACCACCTCGGGTGGCTGGTCTACTCAGCGCATCGCCATCTGCGCGCTGTTTGTTGCCGTGTCGATGATCGCAAGCTACATCGAGATTCCCGTGCCGCCCGTCGCATGGCTCAAGTACGACCCGTCTGGCGCCGTCTGCCTCATCGCCGGTCTCGCGTTTGGCCCGCTTACCGGCGCGCTCATCTCGGTGCTGTCCTGGATGCCGCACGTCCTCATGGACCCGTGGGGCGGCCTCATGGGCATCCTCTGCACGCTCGCGCTCGTGCTTCCTGCCTCGGCCATCTATGCCAAGAAGCACACGCGCTCCGGCGCCATTGCCGGCATGGTCATCGCCGGCGTCACCGTGCTGGTCGTGGCCTGCGTCGCCAACATCATCGTGACGCCGCTCTACACCCCGTCGATGACCGCCGCCGACGTCATCCCCCTGCTCGTGCCCGCGCTCATCCCCTTCAATGTGGTGAAGGTCGTGCTTAACTGCGCCGTCACGGCCATCGCCTACAAACCCGTCTCCAAGCTCATCGCCCGCTAGAAGCGGCCGGTGGCAGCAAGCCAGAACATACGCGCACGCCTTACGCGCGCCCGCCTCTCCTACGACGGGCGCGCCACCTGGGCGCTCGACGGCGTCTCCCTCGAAGTGCGCGCCGGCGAGCGCCTCTGTGTGCTGGGCGCGAACGGCTCGGGCAAGTCGACGCTCGCGCAGCTGCTCGCGGGCCTCGAGGCGCCCGACGAGGGCATCGTTGAGCTCTGCGGCCGCGTTACCTTCGACGGAACGCGCGTGGACGCGGACGCCTACCGCGAGGCGCGCCATCACACGGGCCTCGTGTTCCAGAACCCCGAGGACCAGATTGTCACGAGCGTCGTTGCAGACGACGTGGCCTTTGGTCCCGAGAACCTGGGCGTCGACCCCGCCGATATGCGGCGGCGCGTCGAAGACGAGCTGGCGCGCGTGGCGCTTGCACCCTTTGCCCAGGCAGACCCGGCGCGCCTCTCGGGCGGCCAACAGCAGCGCGTCGCCATCGCAGGCGCCCTGGCCATGCATCCCGACATGCTCGTGCTCGACGAGCCGGGCGCCATGCTCGACGTGCGCGGCCGGCGCGGAATCATGCGCGTGCTCGACCGCCTGCAGGCCGCGGGCGCCACGCTCGTGCACGTGACCCACTTCATGGACGAGGCGCTCGCCGCAGACCGCGCCATCGTCATGAGGGCCGGCAAGATCGTCCTCGAGGGCACGCCGCGCGAGGTCTTCTCGCACGCAGACGAGCTTGCGGACGCAGGCCTTGAGCTGCCGCTCGTTGCCGAGGTTGCCCACCAGCTGGGCGCGGGCGGCACCCCGTGTGCCCCGTGCGCCTCTTGTACTTTAAGCGCCCACGAGCTCGCAGCCCAGACGGCCCCGGCCACGCACGCTTCCGCAGCCGGTGACGCCCCCGCCCCCAACAAGAGCCAGGCCGAGAAGAACCTGGACGAGAAGGGCACCAACGAAAAGGGCAAGGCCGGCTCGCCCGCGCCCGCCCTCTTGATGCAAAACGTCTCGTTTGCCTACGACGGAGCCCCCGTGCTCGACGGTCTCTCGCTTGCCGTTGCCCCCGGCGAGCTCGTTGCCCTTGCGGGCCACACGGGCTCGGGCAAGTCGACGCTCGCGCGCCTCGCCTGCGCGCTGGCGGCGCCCACCGCGGGCACGGTCGAGGTCTTTGGCGTGGACACGCAGGACCGCAGGCGCCGCCGCGAGCTGCGCGGCCTCGTGGGCTACGTGATGCAGCGCCCCGAGCGCCAGCTCTTTGCCGAGACGGTCTACGACGACGTCGCCTACGGCCCGCGCAACCTTGGCCTCTCAAAGGCTGAGGTAGACGAACGCGTCGCCAGCCAGCTTGAGCTCCTGGGCATTGCCGGGAAGGCCGGCAGCTCGCCCTTCGAGCTCTCCGGCGGCCAGCAGCGCCTCGTGGCACTCGCGGGCGTCCTTGCCATGGAGCCCAGGTTGCTCGTCCTCGACGAGCCCATGAGCGCGCTCGACCCGCGCGGCGCGAGCCTGCTGCGCGACATCGTGCGCACCCTCCACGAGGCGGGCCGCGCCATCGTCCTCATCACCCACTCGATGGACGACGCCGCCGAGCTTGCCGACCGCGTGGTTACCCTCGACCGCGGCCGCGTTGCCCTCTGCGGCACCCCGCGCGAGGTCTTCGCCCACGAGGCCGAGCTCCACGACCTCGGCCTTGGCCTGCCCGACGCGCTCGTCCTCGCCCACCAGCTCGAGGACGAGTGGGGCATCGCGCGCGCAACCCTGGGCGAGCCCCTCACGCGCACCGTCCTCGAACGCTCCCTGCGCATCCGCGGAGGCGAGACCCCATGCTGAGCTCACCCATCGGCCGCTACCAGCCCGGCACATCCGCACTCCACCAGCTCGACGCCCGCGTGAAGTCGCTGTGCCTCGTGGTGCTGCTCGTCCTCATGTTTATCGTGACCACGCCCACGCAGCTTGCGCTGGCGGTGGCCCTGTTCGCGGCCCTCGTTGCCCTGTCGGGCACAAGGCCCGCGACCGTTGCCGCGAGCGTGCGGCCCGTCGTGCCGTTTGCCCTGCTCGTGGCCGTGTTCAACCTGTTCCTCACCCACACCGGCACGCCCCTCGCGCAGCTGGGCCCCCTCACCATCACGAGCGACGGCCCCTGGGTGGCGCTGCTCTACGCCCTGCGCCTCGTCATGGCCGTGGGGATGGGTGCGCTGCTGCTCCTCACCACGACGCCCACCGCCATCACCGACGCACTCGAGTCACTGCTGTCGCCCCTGGGAAGGCTGGGGCTTCCCGCGCACGAGATCGCGATGATCTTCTCGCTCGCCCTGCGCTTCGTGCCCGTTATCGCCGACGAGGTGACCTCGGTGCGCGACGCCCAGGTGGCCCGCGGCGCAACCTTTGACGAGGGCGGCCTCGCGAACCGCGTGCGCGCCCTCTCGAGCGTGCTCGTTCCCGTGCTCGCGGGCGCCATCCGCCACGCCGACAACCTCTCGCGCGCCCTCGACGCCCGCTGCTACGAGGGGGGCCGGGGCCGCACCCGCTACCACGAGCAGCGCGTCACGGGCCTCGACCTCGCCTTTGTCGCCGCATGCGCGCTGTGGGCGGCCGTCCTTCTGGCGCTTGGCTTCTTGGGGATTTAGACCACTCGTCCACCATTTCTTCTCGCGCGGCAGGCGATGGGCTATGCTGTTCAGATACGATTCACGACGCTCAACCACAGGCAAACGCACTCAAATTGGAGCAGCCATGTCGCGAAGCATCCAGCGCCCCAACCGGGACGCTTCACCCTATGAACCCACCCTCATGACGCGCCGCGCGGCCCTCAAGGCCATGCTCGGCATCACCGCCGTCACAGCAGGCCTCGTCGCAAACCCGCTGCCGGCATTCGCGGCCAAGGCCTCCAAGGAGACGACGGACGCCCTCAACTCCGCGCAGGCCCAGCTCGACGAGGCACAGGCCAAACTCGACGCCATCTCGGCCGAGTACGTGGAGCTCAACGAGAAGCTCAACGACACGGTCAGCCAGATCGAGCAGGTCCAGGCAGACATCCAGGACAAGCAGGACGAGATCGACGCCAAGCAGGCAGAGATCGCCGACAAGCAGGACCGCCTGAGCGCCCGCATCTCGAGCAACTACAAGACGGGCAACGCCGACCTGCTCTCCGTGCTGCTCAACTCGGGCAGCTTCGAGGAGCTCAGCAACAACCTCTACTATCTGGGCAAGATCAACGCCAGCGATGAGCAGCTCATCAGCGACGTCAAGCGCGCCAAGGCCGAGCTCGACGCACAGAAGGCCGAGCTCGAGCAGAAGCAGTCAGAGCTCGAACAGCTCAAGCAGCAGCAGACCGAGGAGCTCGCCGCCGTCCAGGCCAAGCAGGACGAGGCGTCCTCCATCGTCGACAACCTGAGCGACGACGTGCGCGACCTCATGGCCAAGCGCGACGCCGAGATCCTCGCCGCCGCCGAGGAGGAGCGCCGCCAGGCCGAGGCCGCCAAGGCCGCTGCCGCCGCAGCAGCCAACCGCAACAACGGCAGCTCGGGCGCCTCAGGCGTGACGGGCAGTCTGTCGGGCGCCAGCGCATCGGTCAAGGGCCAGGCCATCGTCAACGCCTGCTACCAGGTGGGCTCACCCGGCAGCGGCCTGTGCGCCATGTGGGTCTCGCAGGTCTACTCGCGCGCGGGCTTGGGCTACCCGGGCGGCAACGCCAACAACATGTACTGGAACTTCTGCACGAGCTCCAACAAGGCAGACCTGCAGCCTGGCATGATCATCGCCGTGAGCACCTGGACCGGCACCGCGGCCGGCAGGGTCTACGGACATGTGGGCATCTACATCGGCGGCGGCATGGTCATGCACAACGTGGGTTCCATCCAGACGATGAGCGTCGACGCCTGGATTGGCACCTACGGCACCACGGTGACCCCGCGCTGGGGCTGGGCCGCCTAGCTCGCACAATCAGCGCCCGTTTGATCGCCGCCTTGTGACCCCTCGTCACAAGGCGGCTTTCTTTTACAAGCAGCCCGCCCACACCCATGCTCCACAGGCGCCGCAGCTGGCGCGATATACTTAAAAGTTGGACAAAGGCGCACGTGCGCCCAAGCCTCGCAACAACAAACGATCGCCACAGGCGAAAGGATCCCCATGAGCGAAGCAATCAAGCCCCAGGACACCTGCGTGCTCGTCACCGGCGGCGCCGGGTTCATCGGCTCGCACACCGTCATCGAGCTGCTGCAGAGCGGCTACGAGGTCGTCGTGGTCGACGACCTCTCCAACGCCAGCGCCATCGCGCTCGACCGCGTGCGCCAGATTGTGGGCGACGAGGCCGCCCAGCGCCTCACGTTCTACGAGGACAACGTGCTCGACCGCGACGCGATGAACCGCATCTTCGACCAGCACGACATCGACCGCGTCATCCACTTCGCTGGCTTCAAGGCCGTGGGCGAGTCTGTCACCAAGCCCATCGAGTACTACCACAACAACATCGAGAACACGCTCGTACTCGTTGACGTCATGCGCAACCACGGCTGCAAGTCGATCATCTTCTCGAGCTCCAGCACCGTCTACGGCGACCCCGACAGCCTCCCCCTCACCGAGGAGAGCCCCAAGAAGCCGGCCACCAACCCCTACGGCTGGACCAAGTGGATGATCGAGCAGATCCTCACCGACCTCCACACCGCCGACCCCGAGTGGAACGTCGTGCTGCTGCGCTACTTCAACCCCATCGGCGCGCACCCCTCCGGACTCATCGGTGAGGACCCCAAGGGCATCCCCAATAACCTCGTGCCCTACGTGGCGCAGGTCGCCGTGGGCAAGCTCGCCGCCGTCCAGGTGTACGGCAACGACTATCCCACGCCCGATGGCACCGGCGTGCGCGACTACATCCACGTCGTCGACCTGGCCCGCGGCCACGTCGCGGCCCTCAACTGGATGAACGGCCGCGAGGGCGTCGAGGTCTTCAACCTCGGCACCGGCAAGGGCAGCTCGGTCCTCGAGGTCGTCGCCGCCTTCTCCAAGGCCTGCGGCAAGGAGCTCCCTTACGTCATCCGCGAGCGCCGCGGTGGCGACATCGCCGCCAACTGGTGCGACGCGAGCAAGGCCGAGAGGATGCTTGGCTGGAAGGCCCAGTACGACATCAATGACATGTGCCGCGACTCCTGGAACTGGCAGAGCCACAACCCCAACGGCTTCGAGGAGTAGCGCGTGAGCAGCTTCGTCGATTACCTGCGCGCCCGCCTGCCCCTGGTGAACGAGCGCCTCGCCGCCGCTTCGGCACGGCCGCTCACCAGCGAGGGCGTCGCCGTAGACCTCGAGCGCTACCTCTACGAGCCCCTCGCCCACTTCACGGCCGAGGGCGGCAAGCGCGTGCGCCCCGTCTTGTGCCTCATGGGTGCCGAGGCCGCAGGCGGCAACGCCAAGGTGGCGCTGGCCCCCGCCGTTGCCATCGAGCTCTTCCAGAGCGCGGCGCTCATCCACGATGACATCGCCGACGCCAGCGAGCTGCGCCGCGGCGAGCCCTGCCTCTACAAGACGCAGGGCGTGGGTGTGGCCACCAACATGGGCGACCTCGCGCTCGTACAGGTCATCGACGTGGTGCTGCAGGACGCCGCCCTTCCCGAGGAGCGCAAGCCCGAGGTGCTGCGCCGCCTGGTCGAGATGGAGCTCCACACCCTCGAGGGTCAGGCGCTCGACCTGGGCTGGGCCCGCGACGAGCGCTGGGACGTCACCACTGACGACTACGTCTACATGGTGACGAGCAAGACGGCCTGGTACTCGGCGGCCTCGCCGCTGCTCATCGGCGCCGCTGCCGCGGGCGCGGGCGACGCGCTCAGGGAGGGCCTGCGCAAGGTGGGCCTGCACGCGGGAATCGCCTTCCAGCTGCAGGACGATTTGCTGAACCTCGTGGGAGACGCCGAGGCCCAGGGCAAGGACTTCCGCAGCGACATCACCGAGGGCAAGCGCACGCTCGCCGTGGTGCATGCCCTCGAGAACCTTGGCGCGGCCGAGAGGGACGAGCTCGTGGGCATCCTGGGCAGCCAGGCAACCGAGGCCGCCACGCTCGCCCGGGCCGTGGAGCTCATCGAGCTTGGCGGCGGCATCGAGGGCTGCCGTGACCTTGCCGCAAGCGAGGTGGCACAGGCCGAGGGGCTCGCCCATGGGCTCGAGCAGGACGGTCTCATCTCGGCAGATGCCTGCGAGCTGCTATGCTCAATGGCGCAGTTCTTTGTAAATCGCGCAAGCTAGCCAGCCGGCAGCTTGCTTGGCCGCCGCGCTTGCTCGGGGCGACTAGTCAAGGAGTACACGATGGATCCGATTCGTGAGAGTATGACGGGCGCCGTGGTCGAGGACGTACAGGAGCGCCTTGCCTCGCTGGGCTTTGACATCGACGAGGGCGAGCGCAAGACCTCGACGTTTGGCAGCTCCACCGCCAACGCCGTGGCGCGCTTCCGCCTGGGCCAGAACCTGCCGCTCTCCAGCGAGGTCGACGCGACCTGCTGGTCTGCGCTCGTCGACGAGTGCTACCAGATGGGCGACCGCACGCTCTACCTGCGCCTCCCCAACTTCCACGGCAACGACGTGCGCTGCCTGCAGAACGCCCTCAACGTGCTGGGCTTCTCCTGCGGCGAGGCGGACGGCTACTACGGCCCCCACACCGAGGGCGCCGTGAAGATGTTCCAGGAGAACGTGGGCATGCTCGCAGACGGTATCGCCTTCTCCGACACCTTCGACGCCCTCGAGCGCCTGCGCCACGTCTGGGCCGGCAAGCCCGCCAACGGCCCGCACCCGCAGAGCGGCATGGGCTTTGCCCGCGCCGCGCTCGTGCTCGACGAGGTGCACATCGCCCTCACGGCCGAGGACCCCATCGCCCGCAACGTGGCCGGCCGCATCTGGAACATCGCCAGCGCCACCTCGCAGAACACCGGTCTGCACCTGGTCGAGAGCATTGACGCGGCCACGCCCGCCGACAACGCCGTGCTCGTGCTGGCCTCCACGCCGCGCCCCGCCGTCTCCAACGTCTCCAACGTCACGATGACCGAGGGCGAGGACCTGGCCCTGCGCCTGCGCACGGCCCTCGAGAGCGCCCGCCGCAAGCCGCCCGTGATTCGCGTGGAGCTGCCTGGCGGCTCCTACGACGGCACGTTCACGCTCAACGACTCGCAGATGCTGGCCGTCTCGCTCATCGACGCCCTCTGCGCCGCCCTGGGCTAGACGCCAAGAAGAAGCAACGACAAGGGAGGCTGCCATCCACTCGGATGGCAGCCTCCCTCTTTTTATGGGACGGAATAGCCCGTAGCCTTTCTGTCCCAAACCGCAGGAAAAGTGGGACAGAAAGGCTACGGGCTATTCTGTCCCAACGTACGTTTGGCGCGCGCTCAAAAGAAAACGGGGCGGCCGCTCGATGCAGCCGCCCCGTTCCACGCAACTAGTTGCCCGCGGCGGCAAGGCCCGCGTCGGAGCCGCCAGAGGCGCCGCGGCCACTGCCGCCCGTAGGGGCGCTCCACGTGCCCATGGCGGCCGGCAGGTCCATGTGCTCGCGCTCGGTGCGCTCGGGAATGGCGCCCGCACCCTTGGAGAAGGTGAGCTTGCCGTCTTCGCCCACATCGACCAGCACGATGTCGCCGGCGCCCCAGCCCTGGGCCAGCAGCTGCTCGGCCAGCGGGTCTTCGATGAGGGTCTGGATGGCGCGGCGCAGCGGCCTCGCGCCATAGATTGGGTCGGTTCCCTCCTTGGCAAGCACGTCCTTCGCGGCGTCGGTAAGCTCGATGGACATGCCCTGGCCAATGAGGCGGTTGCGCAGCTCGGCCACCATGAGGTCAACGATGCCGCGAATCTGCTCGCTCGAGAGAGACTTGAAGACCACGATCTCGTCAACGCGGTTGAGGAACTCGGGACGGAACAGCTTCTTGAGCTCGCCCATCGCGCGGCTCTTGATCTCCTCATCGGAGAGCTTGCCCGCGCTCGTGCCAAAGCCCATGCCGCCCGGCTTGGCGATCTCGCGCGCGCCCACGTTGCTCGTCATGATGATGACGGTGTTCGAGAAGTCCACCTTGCGACCCTGGCCGTCGGTGAGCCTACCCTCGTCCAGAATCTGGAGGAGGATGTTGAAGACATCGGGGTGGGCCTTCTCGATCTCGTCGAACAGCACCACGGAATAGGGCCTGCGGCGCACGGCCTTGGTGAGCTCGCCGCCCTCGTCGTAGCCCACGTATCCCGGAGGGGCACCCACGAGCTTGCTTACGGCGAACTTCTCCATGAACTCGCTCATGTCAAAGGTGATGAGCGCGTCCTGCGAGCCAAAGAGGAACTCGGCGAGCGACTTGGCGAGCTCGGTCTTGCCCACGCCCGAGGGACCCAGGAAGATGAACGAACCGCCGGGGCGACGCGGGTCCTTGAGCGGCGAGCGGCCGCGGCGGATGGCGCGGGCCACGCCGCTCACGGCCTCGTCCTGGCCAATGACGCGCTGGTGGAGAACCTCCTCGCAGCGCAGCAGCTTGGATGCCTCGGCCTCGGTGAGGTTCGAGACAGGCACGCCCGTGATCGAGGAGACCACGTCTGCGATGGCGGCCTCGTCGACCGTCACAACGTTGCCCTCCATCTGCTTGTGCCAGGTTTTCTCGAGCTCGTCGCGCTGGGCCTCGAGCTGCTTCTCCTGGTCGCGCAGGCGGGCGGCCTGCTCGAACTCCTGGGCGCTCACGGTGTCGCGCTTCTCGGCACGCACGCGCTTGAGCTCCTCGTCGACCTGGGCAATCTCGGGCGGCAGCACCATCTTGTGCACGCGCGTGCGGGCACCAGCCTCGTCGATGACGTCGATGGCCTTGTCGGGCAGGAAGCGGTCCTGGATGTAGCGGTCAGACAGGGTCACGGCCGCCTGCAGCGCCTCGGGCGTGTAGCGCACGTGGTGGTGCTGCTCGTAGGCGGGCTCGAGGCCCTGGATGATCTTGAGGGTGTCCTCGCAGCTGGGCTCGGCGATGTTCACCGGCTGGAAGCGGCGCTCGAGCGCGGAGTCCTTCTCGATGTGCTTGCGGTACTCCTCGGCCGTCGTGGCGCCGATGACCTGGATCTCGCCGCGCGAGAGGGGCGGCTTGAGGATGCTCGCGGCGTCGATGGAGCCCTCGGCCGAGCCGGCGCCGATGATCGTGTGCATCTCGTCGATGAACAGGATGACGTTGCCGTCCTTCTCGACCTCGGCGATGACCTTCTTGAGGCGGTCCTCGAACTCGCCGCGGTACTTGGAGCCAGCGACGAGCGCAGAGACGTCAAGCGTCCAGATCTGCTTGCCACGCAGCATGTCGGGCACCGTGCCGGCAGCCACGAGCTGGGCAAGGCCCTCGACGATGGCCGTCTTGCCCACGCCCGGGTCGCCCAGGATGAGCGGGTTGTTCTTCTGACGGCGCGCCAGGACCTGCATCACTCGCTCGACCTCGCGGTCGCGGCCAATGACGGGGTCGAGCTTGCCGTCGGCGGCAAGAGCCGTGAGGTTCTTGCCGTACTGCTCGAGCATCGAGGCGTCGTCGCTATTGGCGGCGCTGGAGCGCGCGGGGCCCACGGATACGCCGTCGAGACCAATGCGCACCTCCTGGACCTGCGGCGGGTTGTCCTTGGGCGCGTTCTGGTCGATGAGCTCGGTCACAGCGTTGCGCACCGCGTCGCCCGAGACGCCCATGCGCGCAAGCGCCTCCATGGCCACGCCGTTGCCCTCGCGCACGATGCCCAGCAGCAGGTGCTCGGTGGAGATGTAGGTGGCGCCGCGGCTCATCGTCTCGCGATAGGCGCCCTCGAGCACGCGCTTGGCGCGCGGCGTGAACGGGATGTGGCCGCCCGGCACGGGCTCGCTCGAGCGCTCCGTGACCTTCTGGACCGTCTCGACCGTCTCGTCATAGGTGATGTCGAGGTTCGAGAGGGCCTGAGCGGCAATGCCCTCGCCCTCCTTGATGAGAGCCAGCAGCAGGTGCTCGGTGCCCACGTACATCTGGCCCAGGGCACGGGCCTCGTCCTGGGCGAGGCTCATGACCTTGCGCGCCTTGTCTGTGAACTTGTCGAACATGCGAAGGTTCCCCCTCGGTCGTTCCATCAAAACCAAGGTGCCCGTGCGACCACCTGGCGGCACGGGCACTCTGTAAGCTTATACCCTCGCGAGAGGTAGGTAATACCTCGTCACTTATGAAGCTATATCCCTTAGCACTCGGTACGAGGCATGGGTATCTGGATAGTTTCTCCAGTTGACGCCCATAGTGTCCAACTGGCCCTCAGCGATTTTGTCTCGTTTGCCATGTGGCGCAAATCGGACTCGCTTACGACGTATGCCTCCAGCGAGGGTCCGTGAGCGTTCGAGCGGCACCGAGGCCCACCGGGAGAAACGCAACGATGAGCACGGCGCGAACGAACCAACTCAACATGTTGGCCGTATCGAAGACACACATGTAGTACATGGCACGGTAGAGGTATAGTCCCGGAACCATGATGACAATTGACGGAACCGTTAGGGCAATCCTCGGATACGTGAGCTTGAGCTCGGCCACACTCGCGAGCAACCCCGAGACAAGCGCTCCAATGAGCGCAGCCGCCTCGGGAGGGACGCCACCAGCCAGCCCAAGCGCCGGAATCAGAGCGTTGAGATCGACGAGCGAGAGCCTCAGCGTGTTCGAGACCGCGCCAATGCAACCCGCCGCCGCAGCCATCTGCACGGGACTGTTGAACATGATCGAGAAGCCAAATACGCCAACGAAGCTCATAAAAGCGCGCAGCGCCGTCAGCTGCAGCGCGCCGAGCCCCTGAGGCGCAAAGTCATCCGGAGAGAGTCCCACGCACTCGGCGACCACCCATCCCACGAGCGTCGCCACCACCACGATTGACACCGCATACGTAAGCCGTTCGATGCCGCTTCTCATGTCGAGCTTTGAGATGTCGAGCCCGGCCGTGATGAGGGGAAATCCGGGAATCACGAACAGCATGGCACCGATATAGCCCTCCTCGTGCGCAAGAGCCATGGGATCAAAGCACGAGAGTCCGAGCAACGCCAACAGATAGCAGACGCACGCCACGGCAACGCCCATCGCAAGCGCACTGAACTGCCCGATCCTTCTCGAGAGCATCGTGGAACGCACGAAGTTGCCGATTCCGGCGCCTACGAACGCGCCGAGCATCTCGATCGGACCGCCACCAAGGAGAAAAACGAAGGCACCGCATGCGGCACCGGCAGCAAGCCCCTGCTGAACGGGACGATAGTCTGGCCTCGTCCCCTCAACGGTCGCAAGCATCTCGTGGTACTCGTGCACCGTGAAGTTTCTGCCATACGTCTCAATCTCGCGCAGGAAGTTCTCCATCATCCAGATGCGGTGCGTGTTCACTCCCGTTGTGGGCAAGCTCACGACCTCGTTGAAAATATGATGTCCCTCGATGCACGTGCATTCGAACGACAGCAGGCTCAGGTCCACGTGAATGGTGACGCCAAGGACACTCGCCACGCGATCCATCGTGTCGCGCACGCGCCAGGCGCCCGTTCCGCTCGCGAGCATGAGCATGCCAGTGCGGCAAATGATCGTGGACTTGTCAGCAAGTGGAGCGGAGATGGCGGGAGAGTCTCCCTCCGTCACGACATCGTGCCAGACGGTCTTCATGTGCAGCGCGTTTGCTCGCATGCCGTGATGGTGAAACAACGCGTGACTCAAGGCGTCGGGAGCCAGAGCAGACTCCGGCCTGGATGTGCCAAGACATCCGTCCTCGTCTTCGTCCTCGACAAGATCGAAGTCCTCGATGGGCTCGACCACTCGATGGCCTGGCTCGTCATCGACGTCATCCTCATCTTGCTCGTCAAAGAAGTTGAGGCCCTCCAGGGCCTCCTCGCGCTCGCCGTCATCATCGGCAGCATGCTGACCGAAAGCCTGCATCCATGCCTCCCGTCTGGGGTGGCTCGATTGCCCCCCCGCACCGGTCACATTCCGCGGCCATATTAGAGCTACGTTATGTAAAGTTGCAAACCTCGATATAAAAAGCCCGCCGAGACCAAATCTGAACTGCCTCCCATTTCTTGGACATGAGAAATGGGAGGCTTTTTATGCGTGTC
>NZ_CEVYAT010000010.1:0-24220 GCF_982402205.1 Parolsenella sp.
CTTCCTCACTGAGGTCGAGACCCTCATGGCCCGCCTCTCCCAGGACGAGCCGTGCCTGCTCAAGTTTGGCCACATGGAGAGCGGCACCGTCTGCAACGCCATCAGCGCGAGCAGTGCTGTCGAGGGTAGCCTGCGCGTCTTCTCCGACGACATGTTCGACCGCGCCCGCACGGGCGTCGAGCAGTGCGCGGCCCAGGCCTGCGAGGCATACGGCTGCACCTACGACCTGAGCTTTGCCACCGGCTACCCACCCGTCGACAACGACCGCGCCCTCTACGCGCTTGCGGCGGGCGCCCTGGGCGACACGCTCGACGGCATCGAGGAGCCCCTGCTCATTGCCGAGGACTTCGCCTTTTACCAGCGCCATCTGCCCGGCGTCTTCTTCCTGCTGGGCACGGGCACGAGCGAGCCGCTGCACTCCGACAAGTTCCACATGGACGAGGGCGTGCTCGTGCACGGCCTCGCCGCCTACCGCATGCTGCTGGGCATCGCCTAGCTGCGAAAACGCCGCCGACGGCCGGCACGGCGCTCGGGCGATAGCAGCCCGCAACGCCCGCGCAGCACACGGCCGCTCTTCTCGCACAAGACCACCACGATTGGAGACCAACGTGAAGTTCCTCATCGCAAGCGACATCCACGGCTCGGCCACCTGGTGCCGCCGCCTCGTCGACGCGCTTGACGCCGAGCAGCCCGACCGCCTGCTCATCCTGGGCGACGTGCTCTACCACGGCCCGCGCAACGACCTGCCCGAGGGCTACGCGCCCAAGGAGGTCATCGCGATGCTCAACCCACTCGCAGGCAGCATCATCGCCGTGCGCGGCAACTGCGAGGCCGAGGTCGACCAGATGGTCCTCGACTTCCCCTGCATGGGCGACTACTCTACCATCCTCGACCCCACGGCCACGCTTGCCGCAGACGGCTCCCCGCGCGAGAAGAGCGGCTGCGAGTTGTTCTGCACGCATGGCCACGTGTGGGGCGCGGGCTTCCACAACAGCGTCGACCACCTGCCCGAGCTGCCGGAGGGCTCGATTCTGCTCTACGGCCACACTCACAAGAAGGTGAGCGAGCCCGCGTCGGGGCACCCGGACGTCTGGGCGTTCAACCCCGGCAGCGTCTCCATCCCCAAGGACGGGACGCACAGCTACGGCATCTACGAGAACGGTGCCGTGCGCCACATGGTTCTCGAGGGCTAGACGCAAGCGGGGCGGCCCCAGCTGGAGCCGTCCCGCTTATTAGATGTATTGCGCGAGAGGGGCGCGAGGTCTTGAGGCCCCGCGCCCCTCTCTCATTTATGTGCGTCGGGGTCGGCGGCGTCCTTCTCGGCGGCGTCCTTCTCGGCCACGGGCGTGGCAGTGAGCGCTAGAACTTGCTGGGCACGCCACCCTTGGCGAGCAGCGCTTCGGTGTGCTCGCGCAGCTCAGCCACCACCTCGGGGATGCGCTCGAGCTCGTAGGGCGTGGTCTGGTAAACGTAGTTGAGCCAGTTGCGATACAGCAGGTTGGCGTGGCTTCGCCAGGTGAAGATGGGCTGGCGCTCGGGGTCGTCGTCCGGGAAGTAGTTCAGCGGCAGCTGGATGGGAAGGCCGGCGTGGAAGTCGCGCCAGTACTCGTCGGCCAGGGTGTCGCGGCCATACTCAAAGTGGCCCAGGGCGTAGATCTCATGGAAGTCGCGCGTGGCGATGAGGGCGGGGCCGCTCGTCTCGCCGCGCGAGAGCACCTGCAGCGCGGGGTCGGCGTCGATTTCCTTCTCATCGGGTGCGGCATGGCGGCTGTGCGGCATGTTGTGGACCTCATCGAAGCCGTTCGTGAGGAAGTTGTACTCGTCGCACAGGCGCTGGGGAAACACGCCAAAGAGCTTGGAGCCCAGCAGGCGCTTGTGGATGCCATGCAGGTGATAGAGGCCCGCAAAGGCGCCCCAGCACAGAAACATCGTGGAAAGCACGTGTTCCTGGGCCCAGTCCATGATCTGGCATAGCTCGTCCCAGTAGTCGACCTGCTCGAACGGCATCTGCTCGACGGGCGCGCCCGTGATGATGAGGCCGTCGTAGTTGTTGCCCTTGAGGTCGTCGAAGGTGTCGTAGAACTTCACGAGGTGGTCGGCCGCGTGGGTGGCCTCGTGGGTCGAGACGCGCATGAAGTCGACGCTCACCTGGATGGGACTCTTGGAGATGAGGCGCAGGATCTGTGTCTCGGTCTCGATCTTGGTGGGCATGAGGTTGAGAAGCGCCACACGAAGCGGACGAATCTGTTGCTTGCGGGCCACGTCCTCCTCGAGGGCAAAGATGCGCTCCTGCTGAAGGATGCGCTTGGCGGGCAGGCCGTCAGGGATGTTGATGGGCATGGGAGCCAAAGAACCTTTCTGGGCATGCGCGCGGGGCAGATGAGACCTCGGGCTGCCGTAGCGCCGGTCGGTCTGCCGCCGGCTTTTAGACATGCAGCGCTTAATGGTACCCCACGCAGGCGCGGCGGCGCAGGTGCGCTCGGGCAGCGGCATAATGTGGGCAGCAGCATCGTCAAAAGGAGCCGCCATGCCCAAGCTTACCAGCTACTACCTGCCGGGCCTCTACGTTGAGGATCACTCGATCGAGGTGCCGCTCGACTGGCGCGGCCACGAGCCCGCCGCCGTCGCCGCAGACGGTCTGCCTGCCGGCGAGCGCATCCGCGTGTTCTACCGCACCGTCTGCGCAGCCGAGAACGTGGGCCGCGACCTGCCGCTCCTCGTGTTCCTGCAGGGCGGTCCCGGCGGCGCGGGCCCGCGCCTGCTCTCCCCCACCTCAGACGGCTGGATCGCCGAGGCCATCAAGCACTTCCGCGTGGTTCTGCCCGACCAGCGCGGCACCGGCCGCAGCACGCACGCGAGTGCCCGCTCCATCGCGCGCCGCGGCGACGCGCGCACCCAGGCCGAGTACCTCAAGCGCCTGCTTGCGCCCTCGATCGTGCGCGACTTCGAGTACCTGCGCCTCACCGAGTTTGGCGGCCGCGCCTGGACCACGCTGGGCCAGAGCTACGGCGGCTTTCTCACCCTATGCTACCTGAGCCTCTTCCCGCAAGGGATCGCGGCCAGCTTTACCTGCGGCGGCATCCCCCACGTGCCGGCCAGCGCCGCCGACGTCTATGCCCACACCTTCCCGCGCATGGTCACCAAGACGCGCGCCTACTACGAGCGCTACCCCGAGGACGAGCGACGCATGGCCGCCATCGCCAACCGCCTGGCCGCCGGCGACGTGACCCTTCCCGATGGCAGCCCTCTTTCGGTCCGCCGTCTGCAGACCCTGGGCGGCGGTCTGGGCATGAAGCCCGCGCCCGAGCGCCTGCACAATCTGCTCGACACGGCCTTCGAGGCGGGCGACGGCTCGCTGGCCTGCGCCGACGCCGCGCCCGAGCTCACCGACGCCTTCCTCATGGGCGTGCTCGAGAACCTCACCACGGCAGGCAACCCCCTGTACTGGACGCTGCAGGAGTTCATCTACGCCGACGGCACGATGAAGGAGCCCATCCGCTGGGCGGCCGAGCGGGAGTACGCCAGGCACCCCGAGTTCGCAAACGCGGCGCGCCCCCTCATGCTCACGGGCGAGGCGGCCTTCCCCTTCATGTTCGAGGACGACCCGCTGCTGGCCCCGCTCAAGCCGGCCGTTGACCTGCTCATGGAAGACACCGAGTTTGACCCGGTCTATGATGAGGCACGCCTTGCCGCAAACGAGGTGCCCCTGCAGGCCGCCGTCTACTTTGACGATCTGTACGTCGATTCGGGGCTGCAGCTCGACACGCTCTCACGCGTCGGCAACAGCCACGCCTGGGTCACGAACCAGTTTGAGCACGACGGCCTGCACGGCAGCGAGGTCTTCGACCGCCTGTTTGCCGAGGCGCTCAACCGCGGCGACCTCGAGCACGCGCTGGGGGCGTAGGAACCGAGGACGGCGGCGTGTCACTCCTGCTGCCGCAATGCGGAACGGGCTTGACCCTCGCAGCACTGGCGCCCGCACACGTCGACGCAAGTTGACCAGG
Organism: Parolsenella sp.; assembly: GCF_982402205.1. Lineage (NCBI taxonomy): Bacteria > Bacillati > Actinomycetota > Coriobacteriia > Coriobacteriales > Atopobiaceae > Parolsenella > Parolsenella sp. The sequence goes on from NZ_CEVYAT010000010.1 coordinate 4,005, forward strand.
ATCACTCAAAGACCGCCAAGCAGCGCCGCGTCCAGCCATGGCGCGGCGCCGCTTTGCCTCAAAAATGGGTATCAAACCGTTGTGTGGCCAAAAAACAACGTCAAGTCGGTAACCTCTTCCGCGATTGGCAAGTAGCCCCCCATTTGTAGACTCCGCGACCTGCGGTTTTGCTACGGATAAAGCTCGCCTACTCAGCAAGCCTCAAACAGGTTACCGACTTAATGAAGTTTTTCTAAGGGACAGCGTGGACGCCCTCTCCGGGCACTCATTTCGAGAAAGGATTGTGCCATGAACCAGGTCATCGAGGCGCTCGAGCAGCGCCGCAGCTGCAGGAGCTACACCGACCAGCCCATCGTCCCTGAGAAGCTTGAGCAGATCGTCGAGGCAGGCCTGTGGGCCGCAAGCGGCATGGGCCGCCAGGGCACGCACCTGGTCGTCGTCACCAACCCCGATGACGTTGCCGCTCTCAGCCGCATGAACGCCCAGATCATGGGCACCACGAACGACCCCTTCTATGGAGCCAAGGCCGTCATCGTGGTGCTCACCAACCCCGAGAACCCCACCTGCGTCGAGGACGGCGCGCTCGCCATGGGCAACCTCATGAACGCCGCGCACGCGCTGGGCGTTGCCTCCTGCTGGATTCACCGCGCCAAGGAGGAGTTCGAGAGCGACGAGGGCAAGGCCCTGCTCGCCAAGTGGGGCGTCGAGGGCACCTGGCGCGGCGTTGGCCACTGCATCCTGGGCTACGCCGCGGAAGGCGGCGAGCAGGCGGGCGCCAAGCGCAAGCCCGGCCGCGTCACCTACGTCAAGTAGCAGCGAGTACGGCACCTCGGCAAGCCCGCACCACGTATAAGGGTGCAGGCTTGCCGAGCCCTCGCGACGGCTGAGCGCAAGCATAGCCGCATCCCAAGGGTCCCTCGGACACAGCCACAACATCGGCTGCCCGAAGGACCCTTTTCCATAGCCTGAAGTTATCGCTAATTATTTACTTTTCCTACCGGGTTTATAGGGTATTTATCCAGTCGGCCTTCAGTTCTGCTGGTATACTCACTGGCACCATGATTACGCTTACTAACATATCCAAGTTGTTCGAGACGAGCGCGGGCACCGTCAAGGCCCTCGACAACGTCTCGCTCACCATCGACACCGGCGAGGTCTTCGGCATCATCGGCGAGTCGGGAGCGGGCAAGTCGACCCTCGTGCGCTGCATCAACCTCCTCGAGCAGCCCACCTCGGGCTCCGTCGTCATCGACGGCCGCGACGTCACGAGCCTGCGTGGCAGCGAGCTTCGCGCCCTGCGCGCCGACATCGGCATGATCTTCCAGCGCTTCTCCCTCTTCGAGCAGCGCACCGTGCTCGACAACGTCATCTTCCCGGCCACGCTCGCCAGCAGCGCCGGCCGCGTCTCGCGCGCCGAGGCCACCGAACGCGCCCGCGAGCTGCTCGGCCTCGTTGGCCTCGAGGGCAAGGAGCACTCCTACCCCTCCCAGCTCTCCGGCGGTCAGCAGCAGCGCGTCGCAATCGCCCGCGCGCTCATGACCAACCCCAAGACGCTGCTGTGCGACGAGGCAACGAGCGCCCTCGACACGCTCACCACCAGCCAGGTCCTCGACCTGCTGGGCAGCATCAACGAGAAGCTCGGTGTCACCATCGTACTCATCACCCACTCGCTCGCCGTTGCCCGCCGCATCTGCGGCCGCATCGCCGTCATGGAGCACGGCCAGGTCGTCGAGCAGGGCACCGTTGCCGAGGTGTTTGGAAACCCTCAGGCAGACGTCACACGCGCGCTTCTTCAGTTCGAGGGGGAGGGTCGCTAATGGACTTCGCCGCATTCTTCGACAAGTATGGGGCACTCCTCGCCCAGGGCACCGTCGACACCGCGGTCATGGTGCTTGCCTCGACGCTGGGCGCCTACGTCATCGGCGTCATCCTGGGCACGCTGCTCACGGTGCTCGCCCCCGGCGGCCTACGCGAGAACCGCGTTGCCTACGAGGTGCTCGGCTGGTTCGTGAACATGGCCCGCTCGCTACCGTTCATCATCCTGCTGCTCTTCCTCATCCCCGTGACCCGCGCCATCGTGGGCACCACGCTGGGCGTTCCCGCCGCAGTGTTCCCGCTCATCGTCTCGGCCGCGCCGTTCGTGGCGCGCATGGTCGAGTCGAGCGAGGCCGAGGTCGACCGCGGCCTGGTCGAGGCCGCGAGCTCCATGGGTGCCTCCACCTGGGAGATCATCGTCAAGGTCTACCTGCGCGAGGGCCTGCCCAGCCTGCTGCGCGGCCTGCCCATCGTCATCATCACGATCCTGGGCTACACCGCCATGGCTGGCACCGTGGGCGCCGGCGGCCTAGGCGACATCGCCATCCGCTACGGCTACCAGCGCTACCAGGACGACGTCATGATCGCCACGGTCATCATCCTCATCGTGATGGTTCAGGTCATCCAGACCGTGTGCAACGTCCTCGTCAAGGTGTTCGACAAGCGAATGCGCTCCTAGCGAGCGCGCACCAAGCGCGCAATCGCGCACCCAATCCAGCGTTAACCGCTCTACCAGGGGTTTCGTCTCGCCCGTTCACTCGGGATGGGGCTTGCCATATCGATTTGCCCACCCGCTGCCCACAGCAACCACGCATCAGAAAGGAACCGCCATGTCCCTCAAGCAGCACCTCAAGCCGCTCGCCGGCGTCGTCGCCGCGGCCGGCCTCGCCCTTGCCCTCACCGCCTGCGGTGGCAACTCCAACGCCGCCGCCACGACCGCTGCCGCTTCCGGCTCGGCTGACAACATCATCACCGTTGGCGCCTCCCCCTCGCCCCACGCAGAGATCCTCAACGCCGTGGCCGACGAGCTCAAGGCCGAGGGCTACGAGCTCAAGGTCGTCGAGTACAACGATTACGTGCAGCCCAACGTTGCCCTTTCCGAGGGCGACCTTGACGCCAACTACTTCCAGCACCTCCCCTACCTCGAGAACTACAACGAGGAGAACGGCACCGACCTCGTGAGCGCCAGCGCCATCCACTTCGAGCCAATGGGCCTGTACGCGGGCAAGAGCTCCGACATCAAGAACGTCCCCGACGGCGCCAAGATTGCCGTGCCGAGCGACGCCACCAACGAGGCCCGCGCGCTGCTGCTGCTCCAGGACCAGGGCGTCATCAAGCTCAAGGACGGCGTGGGGCTCGAGGCCACGGCCAACGACATCGAGGAGAATCCGCACAACATCGAGCTCGTCGAGGTCGAGGCAGCTGCCGTGCCGCGCTCCCTGCAGGACGCCGACTTCGCCGTGATCAATGGCAACTACGCCCTGTCCGCCGGCCTTGACACCTCCGCCACGCTCGCCAGCGAGGACGCCAGCTCCGAGGCCGCCCAGACCTACGCCAACATCGTCGCCGTGCGCAAGGGCGAGGAGAACTCCGACAAGACCCAGGCCCTCATCAAGGCCCTGACCTCCGACACCGCCAAGAAGTTCATCGAGGAGCAGTACAAGGGCTCCGTCATCCCGGTGTTCTAGTTATCCCCCCCCGGTGCCACAGCGACTCGCGGCGCCCAAGGATTAGCCAAGCGGTGCCCCTCTCCTGAGAGTGGGCGCCGCTTTTTGGTGGAGCGCTGCCCAACGCCCCCGTCTCGCGTGCAGAGATGGGGGCGTTGCTGCATACTTGCAGGTATGGATACTACTTTTGCCGAGCTCGGGCTAAACGAGCAGATTCTCGCCGGGGTCGATGCCCTCGGCTTCACCAAGCCAACCCCCGTCCAGGCAGCCGCCATCCCCGCCGTTCTCGAGGGGCGCGACGTGCTTGCCAGCGCGCAGACCGGCACGGGCAAGACTTGCGCCTTCACGCTGCCCACGCTGCAGCGCATCGCGGCCAGCAAGAAGATTGCCAAGCCGCGCCACCCGCTTGCGCTCGTCGTGACCCCCACCCGCGAGCTCGCCTCGCAGATCGAGGCCGTCACGAGCGAGGTCTGCGCCAAGACCGGCCAGTCGACCGTCGTGGTCATGGGTGGCGCCAAGTTCGACCGTCAGATTCGTGAGCTCGAGGCAGGTTGCGACCTGCTCGTGGCCACCCCCGGCCGCCTCATCGACCTCATGGAGCACGACCACGTGAGCCTCGCGAACGTGCAGGTGCTGGTTCTCGACGAGGCCGACCGCATGCTCGACATGGGCTTTTGGCCCAGCGTGCGCCGCATCGTGACGGCCTGCCCCAAGAAGCGCCAGACGCTGCTGTTCTCGGCCACCATTCCGCCCAGCATCAAGGGCACGGTCGACGCGATGCTGCCCAACCCCTACGTGGTCGAGATCGCCCGCGTGGGCGAGACGGCCGCAACGGTCGACGAGCACCTCTGCCCCGTGACGCAGGCCGACAAGGTTCCGCTACTCGAGGCCCTCATGAAGCAGGAGAGCTACGAGCGCGTGCTCGTCTTCTGCCGCACCAAGATGCGCGTCGACGCCGTGTGCAAGACGCTCAAGAACGCAGGCGTCAAGGTCGATGTCATGCACGCCGACCGTCCGCAGAAGGCGCGCGAGAAGGCCCTCGAGCGCTTCCGCGATGGCAAGATTCGCGTGCTCGTGGCAACCGACGTCATGAGCCGCGGCATCGACGTCTCGGGCATCGACGCCGTCGTGAACTTCGACGTGCCCATGGACCCCGAGGACTACGTGCACCGCATTGGCCGCACGGGTCGTGCCGGCGCAAACGGTGCCGCCTACACCTTCATGGCGCCCGACGAGGTGAGCCCGCTTCGCGAGATCGAGTACTTCACCAAGAAGCTCATCCCGCTGTTTGACCTCGAGGGATTCAACTATGCCGAGGGCCGCATCGTGCCCAATGCCCGCCGCAGCACCTCCAAGCCCACGCGCAGTCTCTTCAGCGGCTCGCGCGCTCGCGGCCGCGGCCCGCGCGGCGGCCGCTACGGCAGGCACTACTAGGACGAGAAGAGCGGCAGGGATGCAATTGTCCGGCCGCCACCAGGTTCATTAGCAGCAGGCAGGGGCCTCGGCATCACCGGGGCCCTTCTTCTTGGCGGCCTTTGCCGCCTGGCGCCGGGCGCGGAAGAACTCGCGCAGCACGGCCGCGCACTCGTCCTGAAGCACGCCGCCCGCCGCCTCGAACTCATGGTTGAGCCGCTCGTCATGACTCACGTCAAAGAGCGTGCCCAGGGCCCCGCCCTTGGGGTCTGGCGCGCCAAAGACGCAGCGGTCGATGCGCGAGTTGACCATGAGACCAGCACACATGAGGCAGGGCTCGAGCGTCACGTATACGGTGCAGCCGGTAAGGCGCCAACGGTCGAGGGCGCGGGCCGCGGCGAGCAGGGCGCTGAACTCAGCATGGGCAGACGGGTCGCGGTCCTTCTCGCGGCGGTTGTGGGCACGGGCGATGACCTCGCCCTCGTGCACGACGACGGCACCAATGGGCACCTCGCCTTCATCGGCCGCCAGGCGCGCCTCGGCAAGCGCCATGCGCATATAGTCCTCGTCGGTCACGCGATTGTCCTCCCCCCATCTTCCACACCCCATCGTCGCGTCGGCAAAGACGCGGCCAAGCGACTCGCGACACGGCAACACATCGGTGCAAAGTAAGCACCGCGTCGCACAGTAGCGCATCGACGCAACCCAACACTCTACGGCTCGGCAACGCATCGATGCGGCTCCAACACCACGCAACAATACAATGCGCCCGGAGCCAGTGGAAGGGGGAACTGGGCTCCGGGCGCGGGAGACGGCCCACGCAAAGACGGGTAGTGAGCCGCGAGGGGGCTATGTGCTAGACCATGCGGCTATCCCTCTTTTGCCGCTTGGAAGGCGAATCGCTACTTGGCAATGTCCTGGAACATCTCCCAAGCCTCGACGTCGGTCATGCCCTCGTGCACGATCTTGTTGACGCACTGGGCCATCTCGATGGGGTGCGTGGACTGGAAGATGTTGCGGCCCATGTCGACGCCGTGGGCACCCTTGCGGATGACATCGTAGGCGAGGTGCAGGGCATCCTTCTCGGGAAGCTTCTTGCCGCCAGCAACGACGATGGGCACGGGGCAGGCAGCCACGACCTCCTCGAAGTCCTCGCAGTCATAGGTCTTGACCATCTGGCAGCCCATTTCGGCGATGATACGCGTGGCGAGCTTGAAAAAGCGCGGGGTGCGCTCCATGTCCTTGCCCACGGCGCAGACGCCCAGGGTGGGGATGCTGTAGCGGAAGCCGGCATTGATGGTCTGGCTCAGGTTGTCGATGGAAGACAGCTGGCCGTCGCCGCCGATGAAGACCTGGGAGGCCATGCAGTCGGCGTTCATGCGGATGGCATCCTCGATGTCAACGGCGATGACCTCGTGGGAGAGGTCAGCCTGGAGCATGGACGAGCCGGAGGTGGTGCGCAGGGCGATGGCCTTCGTGATCTCGGGCGGGACGCAGGAGCGGATGGCGCCGCGGGTGCCCATGAAGCAGTCGACGTAGGGGGCGAGCTTCGGGAGGAGCAGGTCGAGGCGCTCGAGGCCGGCCGTGGCACCCATGAAGTAGCCGTGGTCGAAGGCGAACATGACGGTGTTACCGCTCTTGGGGTTAAAGATGTTGGAGAGGTGCTTCTTCATGCCCCAGTCGAGGCTGTTGGCACCCTTGACGTAGAAGCCCTTGTTGTTGGCAAACGGCTCGTCGACGTGATAGTCATGAGCGACCTTGAGGCCATCGAGATCAGCCATGTCCCAGATTCCTTTCCTCTTGCCCTCCCCACCCCTGGGAAGGACGCCTGTATAGGTATCGTTGCTTGCACTGACTTGCCGGTGTATCCCGGACGAAGTGCGAGCCAGGCGGCTGCGTGCCGCCGCTTCTTTATCTGGCTCGCGCAGATACGTTACCGCAGTAACGGATGTGCGCGAGCCAGACGGGGGCGCCGCACGCTCGCGGCGCCCCCGCGAAGAGCACGTTACAACTTAGAAGTTGTAGTCGTTCATGTTGTCCTTGGTGAAGACAAGGCGCTCGGGCAGGAGCACGACGCCGTTGTTCTCGTCACCGGTCGTGGCGCCCTCGGAGATCGAGTCGTTGGCCTCAACCTTGACGTCGCCGATGCTCGGGATCGAGATGGTGTCGCCAACCTTGACGGTGTTGCCAGCGGCAAGGTAGGCAGCGACGTAGCAGCCCATGGCGCCCTGGACGGCGCAGTCCCAGAGACCCCAGTTGTACAGGGTGCCGTTCTCGCAGTACTGCTTGATGGACTGCGGGGAGGCGAAGCCGGTGATGGTGATCTTCTGGGCGTCGTAGCCGGCATCCTCAGCAGCGGCGAGCTGGCCGGGGAGGGCGGTGGAGTCGTTGCAGATGATCAGGTCGATGTCCGGGAACGCGCTCAGGACAGCGGCGCCAACCGTCTTGGCCTGCTCGGCATCCTGGTTGGAGTAGTAGTTGTCGGGGTGGACGTTCTCCCAGTTGGGGTAGTCCTTCTTGATGATGGCCTCAGCGGCGACCTGCCAGGAGTTCTGGTCGGTGACGGTGGCCTGCGAGTAGTGCCAGGCGTAGGTGATCTTGTCGGCCGAGGGATCCTTGCCGCGCTGCTTCAGGCCGTCGACGGACATGTCAACGAGCATCTGGCCAAGAATCTCAGGGGTGCCCTGGGAGACCATGAGCGTACGGTCCTCGGGCTGGGCGTCGGAGTCCCAGGTGGTGACGACGATGCCGGCCTCGGTGGCCTTCTTCAGAGCGTCGGAGACGCCGGCGGCGTCAACCGTGGAGATGCAGAGGGCGTCGACGCCGTTGGCGACGGCCTGGTTGATGATGCCCACCTGGTCAGAGGCGGAAGCGCTGGAGGAGCCGATGTACTGGACCTCGAAGCCCCACTCCTTGGCGTACTTCTGAGCGCCGTCGTTGGCGGACTCGAAGAAGGCGTTGCCGGTGATCTTCGGGATGAAGGCGACAACCTTGCCGCCGAGATCGCCAGCCGCGGCCTCGCCGGAGGCGGCAGCGGTCGTGGCGGCGCTGGAGCCAGAGCCACCGCAGCCAACCAGGCCGAGGCCCGCGAGGGCAGCACCGGAGCCGGCCACCTTCAGGAATCCGCGACGAGTCATGTTCTTCATAACGAACCTCCCTTTTCTTTGCCCCTTACTGGGCACTTGCCTTGCTACTACCCTTCCTTGCAAACATCGAGCGCAGCCACGGGACGATTCCCGTGTTGGTCGCTGCAGAGCGCCCGATGATAACCACGACGAGCAGAATGCCCACCGGGATATCCAGGTACTGCGTACCAACCTTGAAGCACAGGGGAAGACCAAACTTGAGGAGGGCGATGGCGAAGGACGCCAGGGCCGTACCGATGATCGAGCCCTTGCCACCAGTGGAGAGCGTGCCTCCCAGGACGACGGCCGTGATGATGTCCATCGTGAGGTCGCCGCCGAGGTCGGACTTAGCCGTTCCCAGGTACGCCGTGAGCACGATGCCGGCAATGGCGGCCGCCAGGGCGCTCAGGATGTAAGTGGACATTATCACGCGGCGAGTGTTGATGCCGGAATATTCGGCAGCCGACTGATTTACGCCGGTGAGGATGATCTTGCGGCCATACTTGGTCTTGTGCAGCAGGACAAAAGCGACTACGAGCATCACAATGTAGACCAGGATCTGGAACGGAAGCACGCCACCAATCTGGTAGTTGGCGATGAACTTGAAGCTGTCCGGGAAGCCAGAGATGGACTCGTAGGACGCGGTGCTCGAGAGCGTGGAGACGAGCAGGGCCAGGCCGGAGTACAGGAAGCTGCCGCCCAGCGTAATGACCATCGCTTGCACTCCGCAATATGCAATGAAGAAGCCGGACAGGGCGCCGCACAGGCACACGATCACCGTGGCAAGCCCCGCGGCCGCCCAGATGGACAGGCCAAAGTCCTGCCAGGCCACGCCGATGATGATCGACGTGAGGCCCACGAGAGAGGCCACCTGGATGTCGATGCCGCCGGTGCACATGACGAGCGTGACGAACAAGGCGAGCATGAACACGGCGAGGTTGTCGTTCACCGCGGTGAAGAGCAGCTGCGGGCGCAGGAACTTGGGATTGGCGGCGCCAAAGATCACGAACTCGAGGACGAGCAGGCCAATGAGGATGAGGTTCCAGCCACCCTGGCCCTTGGAGATCATCTTCTTGAGCTTATCCATTACGCCTCACCACCCTTCTCGGTCTGGGCGCCTGCGGCGGGCGCGTCCTGGGACACGCGGGCGAGCAGGCGGTCATGCTTGTTCTTGACGAGGCCACGGTGCTGGATCACAGCGTCGATGACGACGATGACGAGCAGAATGATGCCCGTGATGGCGTTGTCGTAGTTGGACGAGAAGCCCATGAAGACGAGCAGATAGCTGATGGAGGACATGATGACGGCGCCGATGGCGGAGCCGATCACGGAGCCAACGCCGCCGGCGAGCGAGATGCCGCCCAGGACGCAGGCCGCGATGGCCTTCATCTCATAGCCGTTGCCGCTCATCGGGGTGACGAAGCCAATGCGGCTGCAGAAGATCACGCCGCCGACGGAGGCCATGACCGCGCAGATGACGTAGGCCAGCATCTTGGTCTTGAGCGTGGGAAGGCCAACGAGCGTGGCGCCCTGGGCGTTGTCGCCCACGGCCACGAAGTAGCGGCCCTGACGCGTGCGGGTGAGGATGAGGTGAATCACGATGACGAGCGCGATGATGCAGCAGTAGTACACCGACACCGAACCCACGAGGTTCACGGCCGCGAAGTCTTTGAACGACTTGGGCAGGTTCTCGACCCAGGCACCGTTCGTGTACAGGTAGATCAGGCCGCGCAGGATGCCGTTGACGCCCAGGGTGAAGATGAGCGACGGAGCGCCCATGATGCACACGCCCCAGCCGTTGATGAGGCCAATGACGATGCCAATGACGATGGCGACGACGACCGCCAGGGCCAGCGACTGCCCGTCGCGGAGCATTGAGCCCACGACGGCGGCCGTAAGGCCGAGGTTGGCGCCAACGGAGACGTCAATCTCTCCAATGAACAGCACGAATGCCATTCCCACTGCAACGAGCGTGTAGACGACGGACGAGTTAAAGCACGCGGAGACGTTGGACGGGTCGAGGAACATAGGGTTCATCAGGCCAACGATGACAAACAGCGCGATGAGGAACACGAGGCTCGTGAGCTCGCGCGCCTTGAGGAGCTTCTTAACCTTCTCCATCGATTACACCCCTTCCCTCGTATCGATGACCAACAGAGACGATCCAACCAAACGGCGGTCTAGGCTCATGCCGACACCGCCCCCTTGTCGCTCGTGACGCCAAACGCGGCGGACATGAGGTTGTCCTGCGTGATGTCGTCCTTCTGGAACTCGCTGTTGATGCGGCCTTGGAACATGACGACCGCACGATCCGCGAGCTCGCAGACCTCCTCCATGTCGGAGGAGATGAGAAGAATCGAGACGCCCGACTCGCGCAGCTTGTCGAGCACGGCGTAGACGTCGCCACGGGCCGCGGCGTCGATGCCACGGGTGGGCTCGTCGAGGATGACGAGGCGCGGCTCGGAGGCAAAGATGCGGCCGATGATGATCTTCTGCTGGTTGCCGCCGGACAGGCCGCCAACCTCCTGGTCGAGGCCGGTCACCTTGGTGCGGAAGTCGTTGACGTACTGCTGGGAGATCTCCTCCTCCTTCTTGAAGTTGAGGAGGAAGTTGCCCAGGCGCTTGCCGCACAGCAGCGAGCTCGTGGTGTTCTCGGAGACGTCGCGGATGCGGAAGAGGGCGTCGGCGAAGCGGTCCTCGGGCACGTAGTTGATGCCCGCGTTGATGACCTCGGCCGTCTTCTTGCCGGTGATGTCCTTGCCGTCGAGCAGGACCTTGCCGCCAAGGGGCTTCTCCATGCCAAAGATGGTCGTGGCCATCTCGGTGCGGCCGGCGCCCACGACGCCAGCCATGCCCACGATCTCACCGGGGTAGACCTTGAGGTCAACGTCCTTGAAGCCATAGCCCGAGAAGCCCTTGAGCTCGAGCACGGGGTCTGCCGTGTAGTCGATGGCACGGGCGGCCTCGTCCTTGGCGGAGCCGACGTTGGTGGCGTCCGGCGGGAGCAGGCCGCGCACCAGGTCCTCGCGGGTGAAGTCCTTGACGTTGCCCTGCATAGCGACGATGCCGTCGCGCAGGATGGCGACGCTCGTAGCGAGCTCGAAGACCTCGGCCAGGCGGTGGGTGATGTAAATGATGCCGATGTTCTGCTTCTGCAGCTCGCGCACGCAGTTGAACAGGCTCTGGACCTCGTCGAAGGTGAGGGCGCTCGTGGGCTCGTCGAGGATGAGGACCTCGGGGTTGCGCATGAGGCCGCGCAGGATCTCGACCATGCCCTGCTCGGCGATGGACAGCGTCATGGCCTTGCGCTCGAGGTCCATGTGCCAGCCGGTCTGCTCCATGACCTTCTCGAGGCGCTCGTTGAGGACGGCGGGCTTCTCCTCGAAGCCAATGGTGATGTTCTCGCGAACCGACATGTTCGGGAACAGCATGGGCTCCTGCGGCACCATATAGATGCTGTGCGCGAGGGCGGCCTTCGGGTTCGAGATGTCGACCTTGTCGCCATCGACGATGACCTCGCCGGAATCAGACGAGTAGATGCCCATGATGATCTTCATGAGCGTGGACTTGCCGGCGCCGTTGCCACCAATCAGGGCCAGAACCTCTCCGTGGTCGACCTCAAGGCTGATGCCCTTGAGGACCGCGTTCGTACCGAACGACTTATAGATGTCGTGAACGCACAGGAGCTTGTTGCGCCCCTTGATGTCCTCGACGACCTCATGGAGGGCGTCGGCGCTGCCCTCGACGGGCGACGACTGGGTCTCGTTGGTCATTCGATTCCCCTCCCCTTGAAACAAATGAACGTACAGACGACTATTCAGTCGATTTCGATTCAAAGGTATCCATAGGACTACCGGTTCCATAGAGGCTGTGGAGCGAACGGTAGCAAATGGGTTCTAAACGGTAATTTGCACAGACCTGTGACGATTGTTCTGACATATGCCCACCCATGGGGATACATGTGTCGCGGTCAGCACAACGTGTCAACTTGCATTTCTTATGGTGCTGGCAAGCTTCCTTTGGGCGAGCCACCTTGCAAACCTGTTTGGTTAGCTCAAATATCGTGGAGTTTTACGTGCAAGTTTCACGTTCTGTAACAGAGCGGCGTTCGCTTACCTAGCGGCTTCGACCCCTCACGGGATTCTTGGCCCGGCTCGATTGACACCCCATCTGGGGCGTTGTATAGGTAAGTCAGACTTTTGTTTGAGTAGCAGACAATTGTTTGCACCACCGACGCAAGCAAGGGTCGGCGCCAGACACGCCGCCAGACAGCCCGCACGCACCCGACGGGCACGCGGCGCATGACATCTGTTTGGCACACGGACAACGAACGGAGGCGAGAGATGACCGACGACGAATACCAGCTGATGCTCAAGGCAACCTGGCTCTACTACATGGAGAACTACACCCAGCAGCAGATCTCTGGCCTCATGGGCGTATCGCGCGGCAAGGTCATCCGCCTGCTCGACGAGGCACGCAGCGAGGGCATCATCCGCTTCCTGTTCCGCCAGAACGACCAGGAGCGCATGGAGGTCGAGCGCAGGCTCATCAAGAAGTACAGCCTACACGACGCGTTCGTGGTCCCCACGCCCGCGCACCACTCGGACCTGCTCGACAGCATCGCCCGCGCGGCGTCGATGTACGTGGCAGACCACCTGCGCGCAGACGGCTTCCTCAACATCGGCTACGGCGACATGACGGGCCGAATCCTGGACAACCTGGCGAGCACCCGCCACTCGGACATCAACGTCACGAGCCTCACGGGAGGCGTGAGCTACTATCTGCCCAAGGTGAGCTCGGAGGTGTTTGCCATGCACCTCTACCTCGTGCCCTCCCCGCTCATCCTCTCGACGCCCGAGCTGCGCGACGCCCTGCTCCACGAGGCGCCCATCCAGGACGTCTACCGCATGACCAACCACGCGGACATGACGGTCGTGGGCATTGGCAGCATGGACGAGGAGGCCACGATCATCCGCAACGGCATCCTAAGCAAGACGGACCTTGCCCTGCTCAAGATGCAGGGTGCCGTGGGAGACGTGCTCAACCACTTCATCGACGCGAACGGCAACCCCGTCGACACCGACATCGAGGACCGCATCATGAGCACCAGCCTCGAGACGCTGCAGAGCATGCGCAACGTGGTGGGCGTGGCGGGCGGCGTCGTCAAGATCCCCGCCATCCACGCGGTTCTCAGGCATGGCTACCTCAACGTGCTCGTCACCGACGAGGTCACGGCGCAGGGTCTCCTCGAGTACGAGAAGGGCCCCGCAAGCATAGGCATCGAGTATCAGAGTTCGAACTAGGAGATGGACAGCATGGAAAAGTACCTCTTGGCCATGGACGCCGGAACCGGCAGCGTGCGCGCGGTCATCTTCTCCACTGACGGCACGCAGGTTGGCGTGGCCCAGCAGGAGTGGACGCACAACGAGGACCCGCGCTGGCCCGGCAGCATGGACTTTGACTGGGAGCACAATTGGGACCTGGCCCGCGGCTGCGTGCGCGACGTCCTCGCCAAGACCGGCATCGCCCCCGAGAGCATCGCCGCGGTCTCCACGACCTGCATGCGCGAGGGCATCCTGCTCTATGACAAGGATGGCAATGAGATCTGGGCCTGCGCCAACGTCGACGCTCGCTCCGACGACGAGGTGGGCCAGCTTATCGCGATGAACCCCGAGCTTGAGGCCGAGCTCTACCGCGAGAGCGGCCAGACCTACGCCCTGGGCGCGCTGCCGCGCCTGCTGTGGGTCAAGAACAAGATGCCCGAGGTCTACGAGAAGACCGCCCGCATTGGCATGTTCAACGACTGGCTCATCTATAAGCTCACCGGCGAGATGGCCATCGAGCCCTCCAACGGCTCCACCACCGGCATCATGGACCTCAAGACCCGCACCTGGGACCCCTCGATCGCCGAGCGCTGCGGCCTGCGCACCGATATCTTTGGCCCGGTCAAGGAGTGCGGCGAGATCGCCGGCCACGTGAGCGCCAAGGGAGCCGCCGACACCGGCCTTGCCGAGGGCACGCCCGTCGTCGTGGGCGGCGGCGACTGCCAGCTGGGCATGATTGGCGTCAACGCCTGCGAGCCCGGCCAGGCCGGCGTCTTTGGCGGCAGCTTCTGGCAGTACGAGTTCAACACCGACAACGGTGCCACCGACCCCAAGTGCCGCGTGCGCGTCAACTGCCACGCCGCCCCGGGCGTGTGGCAGTACGAGGCGCTCGCCTTCAAGCCGGGCCTCGTCATGCGCTGGTTCCGCGACGGCTTCTGCCAGGCCGAGAAGGAGCAGGCCAAGGCCGAGGGCCGCGACGTCTACGACATCATGAACGAGCATGCCAAGGACATCCCCGCAGGCTCCTACGGCATGCTGTGCTGCTTCTCCGACGTTATGAACTACATCCACTGGACGCACGCCGCGCCCACGTTCACCAACTTCGAGCTTGAGCCCGAGAAGTTCAACAAGTACACCTTCTACCGCGCCATCCTCGAGAACACGGCCCTGCTGGTGCGCGGCCACATCGAGCTGGTTCGCGAGGCCACGGGCAACGAGCCCGACGAGCTGGTCTTTGCCGGCGGCGCCTCCAAGAGCCCGCTGTGGGCCCAGATCGTGGCCGACGTCACGGGTAAGCGCGTCAAGGTTCCCGTGGTGAAGGAGGCCACCGCGCTTGGCGCCGCCATCCTGGCAGGCTATGGCGTTGGCATCTACCCGAGCATCGCCGAGGGCGCCGCGAGCGTCGTCAAGTGGGACCGCACCTTCGAGCCCAACCCCGGCAACGCCCCCGTCTACGAGGAGCTCTACCAGACGTGGCGCAAGGTCTACAAGCAGCAGTTCGAGCTCAGCGAGGCCGGCGTCACCAAGGGCATGTGGCGTGCGCCCGGCCTGTAAGTTGGGCACAACCAATAAGGGAGAGGTGCCCGTGGCCAGACCACGGGCAGAGCAAAGGAGATAGACATGGCAGAGACGTTTGTCGTCAACGAGAATGACTTCGAGTACCGCTTTGGCGATTCCGGCCCCAAGTACCTCATGAAGGGCCCCCGCATGAACTTTGCCCTGGTGCAGTTCCAGCCGGGCCAGAACTTCCAGGCCCACCACCACAACATCATGGAGGAAAACTTCTTCGTGCTCGAGGGCAAGGTCGACATCGTAGTCGACGGCGTCTGCCACACCCTTGAGGCCGGCGACTTCATCCACATTGGCCCGGGCGAGGTCCACTATGTGAACAACTCCTACGACAAGCCCATGAAGATGGTCTCGACGCTCGCCCCCTTCCAGGAGGTCGACAAGGTCGAGGATCCCAACCCCGAGTACTAGGACGGTCCTTGCGGCGTCGCCCCACGCGTTCCTGAGCGCACGGGGCGACGCTTTTCTGTAAGATGAGTTTGCTTGGAGGAGTGGCAGAGCGGTTGAATGCGGCGGTCTTGAAAACCGTTGGGCGGCTCGTCCGTCTCGAGAGTTCGAATCTCTCCTCCTCCGCCAGATTGTGATGGCCCCGCAGGCTAGCGCCTGCGGGGCCTTTTCATGACGCCAGGCGTTTGCACGTGGTGCACGTGGCGGAATGATTGCGCGGGCGGCACCGGACGCGTGCAAGGGCAGCGCTCCTGCACCCCAGGAGCAACCATTGGGGGCCGCTCATATTGGGGACATATCCTAGCGGGTATACTTTCCCCAAGCGCCGCAACGTGCGGCACCACCGAAGGGAGTACCCCATGAACCCCACCGTCATCGTTGCCATCGTTGTGGTGGTCATCGCGATAATCGGATTTTGCATCCACCTCTCCAACAACATCGTGAGGCTGTCCAACCGCTGCGACAACGCGTGGGACCAGATCAACGCGCAGCTCAAGCGCCGCGCAGACCTCATCCCTAACCTCGTCGAGACCGTGAAGGGCTACGCCAGCCACGAGTCTGGCACGCTCGAGGCCGTCATCGTCGCCCGCAACGGCGTCACGGCAGCCAAGACGCCCGACGAGGCCATGGCTGCCAACAACCAGCTCACCGGCGCTCTCCGCCAGCTCTTCGCCCTCTCCGAGAGCTACCCTGACCTGAAGGCCAACGCCAACTTCCAGCAGCTCCAGGGACAGCTTGAGGAAACTGAGAACAAGATCGTCTACGCGCGCCAGAGCTTCAACGACTGCGTGCTCATGTTCAATAACGCCATCCAGACCTTCCCCGGCAGCCTCTTTGCCGGCGGCCGCGCCCCCAAGCACGGCTTCGAGGTCTCCGACGCAGACTCCCAGGTACCACAGGTCAAGTTCTAGATTATTGAATCTCAGCGTATTCGCGGGGGCCATGATTCCCCGCAAACCAAATAGGGCTCCGTACCAGCAGGTACGGAGCCCTTCTCGTTAGCTCTGAAACCCGAAGCGACGCAAGGAGCCTATTAGCAGCCCTGCATGATCTGGATGCCGGCGGAGCAGCCTAGGCGGTCGGCGCCAGCCTCGACCATGGCCTTGGCCTCCTCGTCGGTGTGGATGCCGCCAGCGGCCTTGACCTTGCAGCGGTCGCCCACGGTCTTGCGCATGAGGGCAACGTCGGCAACGGTGGCGCCACCGGTGGAGAAGCCCGTGGAGGTCTTGACGAACGTAGCGCCAGCCTCGACGGAGAGCTCGCAGGCTTTGACCTTCTCCTCGTCGGTGAGGAGGCAGCACTCGATGATGACCTTGACGCACTTACCGCCGGCGGCCTTCACGACGCCCGCGATCTGGTCGCGCACGGCGTCGTAGTCGCCATCCTTGAGCCAGCCCACGTTGATGACCATGTCGACCTCGTCGGCACCAGCCTCGACGGCCAGGCGGGTCTCGGCGGCAATGGCCTCGGGAAGCATGGCACCCAGGGGGAAGCCCACGACGCAGCAGGTCTTGACGTCGCTGCCAGCGAGCTTCTCGTGGGCCAGGGGCACCCAGCAGGTGTTAACGCAGACGGAGGCGAAGTGGTATTCGAGGGCCTCGTCGCAGAGCTTCTCGATCTGGGCGCGCGTGGCGTTGGCCTTGAGCAGGGTGTGGTCAATCATGCGGTTGAGTTCCATGTGCTTCTCCCTAATTCGTTGCATTCCCTTCGAATGCACGTGCCTACAGGCGAGGAAGCGCGCGGCGGCGTGCGCCCTTGTCATAAGGCAGGACATAACGGGAACGAGAGGGCACAAAGAGGCCCGGCGCTTGCCGTAAGGCACAATGCCGAACGACCAACGCCGGGCCAGTTCCTCTGGAAAGGACACCGCGCTCAGGCGGCGAAGCAGGCACTTGGCCCGCGCAAGGCGCCTCGCGGGACGCAAGGCAACCAGGAGAACTTAGCGGGCGAAGGCCTCGGTGAGCTTCTCCTGAAGCTCGTTCTTGTCAACGATGTTGTTGAGGATGACCTTGGAGTCCTCGGGAACATCCTTGATGAAGCCGGCGAGGTCGCGGCCAACGACGAAAAGGTCGGCAGCGCCGGGCTTGACGTCGGAGGTGGTGGAGTGGCTGACCTGGATGTCAGACTTGCCCATCTTCTTAAGGACGTCGTTGATGTTCATCTCTACCATAAGGCTGGAGCCGAGGCCCGAACCGCAGGCGCACATAATCTTGTGGACTTCCATGGTTCCTCTTTTCATATCGCGACGCTCCCCCTTGGTAGCGTCGCCCGTTTTTACGCAGCTTGTTGCTGCGCACCAACAACGATGTTACCCAATTGCGGGGCCGGAGCCGCAGCCCCAGCCCCGCAACCGGTAAGGTGACACAAATTTGGGTTAGACGGAGTTGCTCATGGTATGCAGGGCCCCCGCTAAACCCATCCGCAGCAAATGCTACTCGGCGTCAGCAGCCTTGGGCTTCGGGGCGACGAAGTTGTAGACGATCGGCGCGACGAAGAACAGGACGCAGATGACGAGCAGGGGCATGCCCGGGACAGCCTGGGAGAGGTTGCCGAACAGGATGCCGAGCCAGGAGAAGTCGGCGTCGGAGAACGTGGCAGAGGTGAAGCCAAGCATCGTGAACACCGGCATGCAGATGGCCGGGAGGAAGGTGATGAGCAGGCCGTGCACGAAGGCACCGGCGACGCAGCCCTTCACGCCGCCCTCAGCGTTGCCGAAGACACCAGCGGTGGCACCGCAGAAGAAGTGCGGGACAACGCCGGGGAGAATCAGAGCAACGGGAGCGAGGTTGGCGTCGATGGCGCTGAGGATCAGCAGACCCACGATGCCGGCGGCGAAGGAGGTCAGGAAGCCGATGATGACCGCGTTAGGAGCGTACGGGTACGCAACGGGGCAGTCGATGGCGGGGATGGCACCCGGGACGAGCTTCTCGGCGATGCCCTTGAAGGCGGGGACGATCTCGCCGACGATCAGGCGGACGCCGGACAGAACGATGTAGACGCCACCAGCGAAGGCGCAGCCGGACGTGAAGGCCCAGACGACCCAGTTGGTCTGGGTCTCGGTGCCGACGTTCAGGAGCTCGTTGAGGTAGCTGAACTGGGTCGGGTCGGCGGCAAGGATGCCCTTGGCGACGGCGACGCCGGTCACAATGATGAACAGGACGATCATCGTGATGGAGATGGACACGGTGGTGTCACGCAGGAAGACAAGTCGCTTCGGGAAGTTGATCTCCTCGGTGGACTTGCCGCCCTTGAAAGCCCTGCCGACGAGGCCGGCGATGGCGTAGCCGATGCCGCCGAAGTGGCCGAGGGCCACGCCGTCGGTGCCAGTGACCTTCTTGAAGGTCGGCTGGCAGTAAGCAGGCGAGACGACCATGATGAAGGCGAGAACGCAGCCACCGGCGATGTAGAGCTGCCAACCGTCAAGGCCACCGATGCTCAGCACGACGGCGAGCATGCAGGCCATGTAGAGGGTGTGGTGGCCGGTCAGGAAGATGTAGTGCATGCGCGAGAAGCGGGCAAGCACGATGTTGAGGATCATGCCGATGCACATGATGAGTGCGGAGGCCTGACCGAAGTCGTTCAGAGCCATGGAGACGACGGCCTCGTTGTTCGGCACGACGCCCTGCATGGAGAACGCGTAGTTGAAGATCTCACCAAAGGCGAGCAGGGAGCCGGACTGCAGGTAGCCGGAACCGGCGGTGAGGACCAGGAAGCCCACGATGGTCTTGATGGTGCCCGTAACAATGTCCTCGATCGGCTTCTTCTGAAGCGCGAGGCCGAGGAGAGCGAGAAGGCCAACTAGGATAGCCGGCGTAGACAGAATGTTGACGATAAAGTCGAGAACTGCCATTTCTTCCCTTCCTTCCTTACGTAGGTACTACTACTTTCACTTGCCACTCGCAGCGGCTGCGGACGCTACGGGCGGCGCGATCGCCTTGTCGCCAATTACTCCTCGGTGGGGGCGCAGAACAGGGCGTAAACCTCGTCGGCGTCCTTAGCCTCGGCAATCTTGGTGATGTTGGCGGGATCACTGAACATAACGGCCAGCTTGCGCATGACGTCGATGTGGGAGTCGGCGTCCTCGGCAGCCAGGGTCACGAGCAGGCGAACGTCGGGGCCCTCCTCCTTGAAGCGGACCGGCTCACGAAGCACGGTGACGGCAAGCTGACGCTTGATGACGCCCTGCTCGGGACGAGCGTGGAGCAGCGCCAGGTCGGGGCAGATGACAAAGTAGGGGCCGAACTCCTTGGCGTTGGAGATGATGCCGTCGATGTAGTCGGTCTTGACGAAGCCCTGGTCAACGAGCGGCTGAACCGCGACGTGGACGGACTCCTCCCAGTCGGAGACCTTCTCGACGATCTGAACGTTCTCGCGCTTGAGCATGTCCTCCATACCGGCCATGGACAAACCCCTCTCTTGGTCGAAACATACCTGCACATAAAACCTTCATGCATTGTACAAAAGGGCAACGCATATTGCAGCCGGTTTTCCTGTTTTTTTCCTGTTTCGCCGGGTTTGTTTCCTGTTTTCTGTCGATTTTGAGCCGTGAGCGGCACTCGCCGATTGCATTATTTCCCGTTTCAATAAAAAATGTTAACTAAGCGTAAGCAGTCCGCTATTTAAATTTGGATGCAACACCCGTCCCCTCAAACCACTTAAGTACGGAGAGTGCCTTGTTCCCCAAGGAGCGTAGAAAGCAGATTCTCGAGATGGTGAACGCCTCGGGCTTTGCCACCGTCGAGAACCTTTCGAAGCATTTTGGGGTAAGCATCGACAGCATCCGCAAGGACCTCAAGGTTCTGCAGAACGAGGGCAAAATCAAGCGCGAGTACGGCGGGGCGCTCAAGGTCGACGAG